>JAGRMU010000317.1:1077-4278 GCA_020441165.1 Sedimentitalea sp. | reverse complement strand
GCCTGGATGCACTGGCACATCTGCAGCGTTGCCGCCTGGCGCCCGGACTGACGGCAGGCGCGCTCGATGGGGCCGCCCGCTGCCACCGGATCGGGCGCGGCCCAGGCCAAGGTACCGGCGCTGAGCGCCAGAAGAATGAACTGTCTCATGAATACTGCCTCGTTCTGCCAATGCCAATCGCCCGCCGTTTCGCGGGTCTTGTTCCGACTATGCCGGAAATTCGCCGCGGTTTCAATCCGTGGGGCAGCGCGCCGGCTCTGCGGCGATCACGCCGCCGCGGCGCAGGCTTGCAGGCGCGGCGCGGACAGGCGCGCACCGACGTTCGCCGCCCGCAAGGCGGCGGCCTCGTGGCGCTTCAGGCAGCGTCGCGCTGCAGGGGCGCGGGCCAGGCCCAGCCCGAGCAGCTCTGGAAAAAAGGCATCCGCTTCCGCTCCGGGCTCCAGCCATTGCCCCGGCAACAGGCTCTCCGACGCCAGACCGTTGGCCAGAATCACCTCGTGCCGGTCGAGCAGCAGGTGGAAATACTCGGCGCCGGGGCGGGGCAGAAGCCGAGCCGCGCCCATCGCCACAAGGTGGATGGCCGGCACCAAGACCTCGCCCTCGCCGAACATCAGCTGCACCTGCGGGCCGCGGATCAGCAGCCGGTGCTGCTGGGACACCGCCAGCGGCGCGGTGGCGCCGAGCCGGCCGGCGGGGATCTCGACCGGTGCGCAGCCGCGCCCGCCAAAACCGGGGCGCGCGCCGATCCAGCGGATCGGCTGCAGCCCGCTGTCCAGGGTCTGCACGCGGTCGCCGGCGCGCAACTCCTCGATCGGGCGCGGACCCTGCGCGGTTTCGATCCGCGCGCCGCGCGCATAGCAGATCGGCGTGGCATAATCCGGCACCTGGAAATTCGGACCTTCCTGCGCCGACACAACCGTCAGCGGCACGCCCACGGGCGGGAAATGCCCCGGCCCGCCGATGAAGGCCAGACCCTCGACCGTGGCATAGGAGGTCGCCGAGTTCACCACGTTGACCCCGACCGCCTGCCAGGTATGCACCCCGTCGCTGAGGGTCAGCCCGTACTCGGCCTCGACCCTGGTGCCATTGCCATAGCCGACCTCGTCGATGGTCTGGGCGCCGTCCAGCCTCTGGTTGGTGTCGTTGTCGCGGAAATCGGTGTCGTCATCGGCCAGCTTCATCTCGTCGAAGCTCGCCGAATTCAGGGTGATGGTCTTGCCCACCAGATGCGAGCCGTCGCCTTGCGTGATCCCGTCCAGCTGCCCGCCGCCCGAGATGCTGAGCTGGGATTCCCCCAGCACGAATATGGAATAGTTTACTGGCATCGCCCCTTGAGCGTACGGCCGCCCCGATCTCGGGCGCTCTCTCCGATCCAGGCCTGTCTAGGCGGAAAGAGTGATCGGACTGTGAAAAATCGGGAACATGGGTAGAATTTTTAGCGAAAATTGAGATCGATTCCGCATTCCCAAATCAGCCGGCGCGCGCCGGGCGGGTGTCGGAACGCGTGCGCCGGACCGCCGCGTCGGCCCATGCCGGCGCACGAATTGCTATTCAATGTCACGATTCAGGCGTAGGATCGCGCCAAGCCCTCGACGCCAGGTGCCGGCCCCGGCGGTATTGGTCAGACCGGTCGATTTGATCGGAGATCAGTCATGGCAAACATCGTCGCCACAAACACGGGCAGCACGGTCGCCCTGAATACCCGGGACCGCCTCTATGTACCTGAGACCGTCGGAGTGATCGTTGCCGGCGGCATTGGCGTACAAGCTTCGGGTGTTCAACACCTTACCTTGGTCACAGTCGACGGGTCGGTTGTTTCTCTCTCCTACTTTGGCATCTTTCTCGGCTCCGACGGCAATGGGTTCGGCGGGCACACGCTGATTGTCGGCGGTGCCGGTGTGGTGCGAACGATTGATACCAGATCATCTTCCGCGATCTACATGAATGGCAGCGATTCCGCCTTCCAGAACTGGGGCGAGGTTACCGGAACTTGGGGCGCTCTTCTGGACGATTTCGACGACGGCTCTGTGGTGAACCACGGCGTGATAGCGGGTGAGTGGGGCGGGCTATCTTTCAGTTCTTCAGATGATGCTCATGTCGTCAATAGTGGCCAGATTTCGGGATTTCACGGGATCCAGATCTACAACGCGTCGATAGCGCTCGAGAATTCAGGCGCGATAACGGCCACCGGGGCAACCGGCAATGCCGTGAACGCGACAAACGCGACGGATTCGATCGTTCTCCACAATTCCGGGACGCTTTCGGCCATGGGAACGGCTGTGGCGCTGGGCGACTACAGCGATCTGATGTCGAACACCGGGACGGTCCGGGGCGACATCCGCATGGCCGGCGGCCAGGACATCTACAGCGGCGCCAGCGGCGTGGTGCATGGCCGCGTCTATGGCGGCGCGGGCGACGACCAGCTCAGGGGTGGCGATGCCATCGATGCCCTGTTGGGGGAGGCGGGCAACGACGTGCTGCTGGGTCGCGGTGGCGACGACCAGCTGACGGGCGGGGGCGGCAGCGACCTCCTGCGCGGAGGCAATGACGACGACACGCTCTCGGGCGGCAAGGGCGCCGACCAGCTTTTCGGCCAGAACGGCGACGACGGCCTCAGTGCCCATGCCGGCAACGACACCCTGCGCGGCGGGCGCGGTGACGACCTTCTGAGCGGCGGCAGCGGCAAGGATATCCTCGACGGCGGCCGCGACGACGACCGGCTGACCGGCGGAACGGGCGCCGACGTCTTCGTGTTCGCCCGCAACGCCGGCGACGACACCATCACGGATTTCGCCAATGGCACGGACAAGATCGACCTCACGGATTTCGGACTGCGCGCGGCGAGTTTCGCCAGCACCGTCGGCAAGGCCCTGTCCAACGCCGGGGGAGGTGACACGCTGCTCGATCTGGGCGCGCTGGGAGGGCAGGGCTCGGTGCTGATCGAGGGGCTGCCACGGGCCCAGGCCGGCGCCTCGGACTTCATCTTCTGAGCCCGTTCAGCCCGCTTGACGAGGCCCCGGCCCGGCCCCATAAGCCGATCCATGACCGACCTCGCGCATATCCGAAATTTCTCGATCGTGGCCCATATCGACCACGGCAAGTCGACCCTTGCCGACCGGCTGATCCAGGAGACCGGCACCGTCTCGGGCCGCGACATGAAGGAGCAGCTGCTCGACGCCATGGACATCGAGCGCGAGCGCG
>JAGRMU010000317.1:0-820 GCA_020441165.1 Sedimentitalea sp. | reverse complement strand
GTCGCGGCGCAGATCGAGGACGTGATCGGCATCGACGCCTCCCATGCGATCCGGGTCTCGGCCAAGACCGGGGTCGGCATCCACGAGACGCTCGAGGCCATCGTCCACCACCTGCCGGCGCCCAAGGGCGACCGCGCCGCGCCGCTCAAGGCGATGCTGGTGGACAGCTGGTACGACAGCTATCTCGGTGTCATCGTGCTGGTGCGGATCATGGACGGGGTGCTGAAGAAGGGTGACCGCATCCGGATGATGCAGAACGGCTCGATCCACCATGTCGAGCGGATCGGCGTCTTCCGCCCCGCCATGACCGAGATCGCCGAGCTCGGCCCGGGCGAGATCGGGTTTCTCACCGCCTCGATCAAGCAGGTCCGCGACACCCGCGTCGGCGACACCATCACCCACGAGAAGAAGGGCACCGACAAGGCGCTGCCCGGCTTCAAGCCCGCCCAGCCGGTGGTGTTCTGCGGCCTCTTCCCGGTCGATGCCTCGGAATTCGAGGACCTGCGCGACTCCATCGAGAAGCTCGCCCTCAACGACGCCTCCTTCTCCTACGAGATGGAGACCTCCGCCGCCCTCGGCTTCGGTTTTCGCTGCGGATTCCTCGGGCTGCTGCATCTCGAGGTGGTGCGCGACCGGATCGAGCGCGAATACGATATCGAGCTGATCACCACCGCGCCTTCGGTGGTCTATCGCATCTTCATGCGCGACGGCACCATGACCGAGCTCCACAACCCCGCCGACATGCCCGACCTCACCCATGTCGATCATATCGAGGAGCCTCGGATCAAGGCCACGATCCTGGTGCCCGACGAGTATCTCG
>JAGRMU010000316.1 GCA_020441165.1 Sedimentitalea sp. | reverse complement strand
TGCACGAATTCCATGTCCTGCAGCGGCAGCCCGGCCCGCGCCACCATGCCGCCACCGTCGCCGGTACAGGTATGGGCCGAGGTCGCCGAGAAATAGGCGCGACCGTAGCCGCCCGTCGCCAGCACCACCATCTTGGCGCTGAACACATGCATGGTGCCGTCGTCGAGCTTCCAGCAGACGACGCCCTGACAAGCGCCATCCTTCGACATGATCAGGTCGATGGCGAAATACTCGATGTAGAACTCGGCCTTCTGCTTGAGGCTCTGGCCATAGAGCGTGTGCAGGATCGCGTGCCCGGTGCGGTCGGCGGCGGCGCAGGTGCGCTGCACCGGGGGACCTTCGCCGAACTCGGTTGTGTGCCCGCCGAACGGGCGCTGATAGATCTTGCCCTCCTCGGTGCGGCTGAACGGAACCCCGTAGTGCTCCAGCTCATAGACCGCCTTGGGCGCCTCGCGGGCGAGGTATTCCATGGCATCCGTATCGCCGAGCCAGTCCGAGCCCTTGACGGTGTCGTACATGTGCCACTGCCAGTGATCGGGGCCCATGTTCGACAGCGAGGCGGCGATGCCACCCTGGGCCGCCACCGTGTGCGAGCGGGTCGGGAACACCTTGGTCACGCAGGCGGTGCGCAGCCCCTGCTCGGCCATGCCCAGCGTCGCACGCAGCCCCGCGCCGCCGGCGCCCACCACCACGACATCGTAGTCATGGGTCTCGTATTCATATGCAGCCATGGGTCGGAAGTCTCCCGTTCGGAGTTAGAGCGCGATGCGGGCGATGGCGAAGATGCCGGCCGCCGCCGCGGCGTAGCTGAGGCAGATCATCGCGATGATCAGCACCTTTTGCGGCAGGCCATGCACATAATCGAGGATCAGCTCCTGCACGCCGTCCTTGAAATGCATGAAGCCGACCAGGATGGTCAGGGCCGCGACGATGGCCGGGAAGGGCCGCGAATAGAACTCGAGCACCTCGGCATGGGGCCGGCCCAGCATCGGCCCGAAGGTGAAGACGAACAGCGGGATCAGGATCAGCAGCGCGACAGCGCTGACCTTCATCCGCCAGAAATGCTCGGTGCCCGATTGCGCGGCGCCGAGGCCGGTGGCGCGCTTGCGGTCTGTCAGGTAACGCATGATCGGGGCTCCTATCAGATGATCGCCAGGGTCACGAGGGTCAGCAGGACCGACCCGATCAGGCAGGCCCAGCCCAGTTTCTCGGCGGTCGGAATGTCGAGGCCGACCGCGTTGTCCCAGATCAGGTGCCGCAGGCCGGCCAGCGCGTGATACCACAGTCCCAGCAGCGACAGGGACATCACCAGATCGCCGAGCAGGCTGGTGATCACCCCGTCGGCCAGCGCGAAGGCCTCGGGCGAGATGGCCGCCGCCAGGAACCACCAGACGATCAGCAGCGCCGCCAGCAGGATCGCGTTGCCGGTGATCCGGGTCAGGATCGAGGTCATCGAGGTCAATTGCGGGCGGTAGATCGTCAGATGCGGCGACAGCGGGCGCTTGCCCCGATTCACGTCGGCCATGGGGGCTCCTTTCCGGTTGGGCTGGGCATGGTTCTAACGCTTTTTCCGGCGCTGTCACCCATGGCTTGGCGCGCGGGGCGCGGTTATTTGGCGCGGTTGCGGGCTTTTCCAGGCTGCCCGGTTGTCCGATGGCGGCGGCGATGGCAGGCTTCGGCGCCGGCCGGGGCCCGATCAGCGGACCGGGTGCGGGGCGCCCTGCGGGGCGAGCGACGCGGTCGCCCGGGTCACCTCGCGCAGCAGTTTCCTGCGGATCCGCTCGGGATAATCGGCGAAGGTGCTGGCGGTGACCACGAAGGCGCCCTCGCCGACAATCACGTTCTCGAAGAAATAGGCGGTCAGGTCCGGCTCGCTCTGCTCGATGGCGATGGCGTTGACGGTGATCCCGGCAGCAAGCAGATCTGCATGGAGCTGCACCGGCGCGATCCCCTCGTTGGACACGCCGTCGCCGGAGACATCGATCAGGTGCCGCTTGCAATGGCCGGCAGCCTCGAACTCGGCGCTGGTGACGCGCAGCGCCTCGCCGATGGCGGTGGAATAGTTGCGCCAGAGCCGCGGATCGGTGGCGATGCGGTCCGCAAGAGCCTCCAGCGCCTCGAAGCTGTCGACGGGCGTCCAGGGGATGGTGACCTGCTGGCGCGAGGCGCCGGTCCATTGCACCAGCAGGATCTCGGCGCGACCGCGCACCAGCGCCTCGGAGATCACCGAATCGCGCAGGGCCTCCGCCAGCCCATCCATCTGCAGCCGGTATTCCTCGGCATCGACCGAGCCCGAAACGTCGACCGCCAGCGCCAGCGCCAGATCGCAGGCGAGTACCGGCCCGGACAGGGCGGCAGCGAGCGGCGTAAGCAACGAGTGAATCGCCAGACGAGATCGACCGCGACGCGACTCCCGCCGTGCCGGGAGACCGCCCTCGCTGGATCGTATCGCTCTGGACCGGGTTTTCAGGCGCTGTTTCCTCTGAACACGAAGAACAGGCTGACCGCGATCAGCGTCACCTGGTATTCCATTCCGCCGAGCGGGTGGGTGTCGCTGGGCGCGAAGCTCCATTGCCCCCAATGCACGACCGAGATCGCACCGAGCAGAATCGCGATGGCGCAGATCCCGGCCAGCCGGGTCGCCAGATCGCCCAGCGAGCCGGTCAACAGCCCTCCGAGAACCAGCAGGGCGGGCACGGTCAACTCGACGACGGTGACGGCGGAAAGCACCCTTTGGGAGAGCCCGAAATGCTCGGCCGTGGCGGCCATGTTTCCGATCTTGCCGAGGCCATGAAACAGGAAGGTGGCCGACAGCGCAAAGCGCAGAAGCCAGTGCGCCATGGGCGCATCGGCAGATGCAACGAACTCGACATTGTCGGGACGATAATCCAGCGCTTTGTGTCGTTCGGGCACGGGTCCATCCTTTCGGTCCTCAGTCCGTGAACGATTCCCTCCAGTATAACAGATTGCCATGCGGTTGTGCGGGCCGTCTCCACCTCGCCCCGGTCCCGATCACCGATTCGCCAAGGCGACGCCGGTCAGAGCGGCATCAGCGCCCAGTAGTCGAGATCGAGCAGCACCTCGGGCAGGTAGCGGCCATCCTCGCCCTT
>JAGRMU010000049.1:12767-15329 GCA_020441165.1 Sedimentitalea sp. | reverse complement strand
ATCCGCGCGGTCCGCTGGCGGTGGTGCGGCTGGGGATCGAGGCGGTGCAGCTGGTCGGCACCTTTGAGAGGCCGCTCTATCTGGCGCTCGACCCGAACCTTTGCGCGCATTCCCGGGCCGGGCAGGTGGGCTGCTCGAACTGCCTCGACATCTGCCCGACCGGCGCGATCAGCCCCGACGGCGATCACGTGGCGATCGATCCGATGGTCTGCGCCGGCTGCGGCTCCTGCGCGGCGCTCTGCCCCTCGACGGCGATCACCTACGAGGATCCGCCCGTCACGCACCTGCTGCGCCGCATCGAGGCGCTGGCCAAGGGCTATCGCGCGGCGGGCGGGTCCGATCCGCGCCTGCTGGTCCATGACGCGCATGGCGCCGAGATGATCCGCCTGGCTGCGCGCTTCGGACGCGGGTTGCCGGCGGATGTGATCCCGCTGGAGCTGGGGGTGATCTCGGGCTTCGGCCATGCCGAGATGCTGGCGGCGCTGGCCCAGGGCTTTGCCGGGGTCGCGGTGCTGTTGGCGCCGAGCACCGAGCGCGACGCGCTGACCCGCGAGCGGGACCTGGCCGAGGCGATCGCCGGGCCGGGGCGGCTGCAGCTGCTGGACGAGAGCGATCCGGACCGGATGAGCGACGCGCTCTACGACGCGGCGAAATCCCCGTCGCAGGTTGCGCCGGTGCTGGCGATGGGCAACCGCCGGCAGGTGGCGCGGCTGGCGGCGCGGGCGCTGAACCCCGGCGCCGAGGCGCCGCTGCCGTTGCCGCAGGACGCGCCCTATGGCGCGGTGCTGGTCGACACCGGGGCTTGCACGCTCTGCCTCAGCTGCGTCTCGCTTTGCCCCTCGGGGGCGCTGAACGACAACCCCGACCTGCCGCAACTGCGGTTCCAGGAGGATGCCTGCCTGCAATGCGGCATCTGCGCCGCGATCTGCCCGGAGCGGGCGATCACGCTGCAGCCCCGGCTCGACCTCGGCGAGCAAGCGCTGCGCCAGCGCGTGCTGCACGAGGAGGAGCCCTGTGCCTGCATCGAGTGCGGCGCGCTTTTCGGGGTGAAATCGACGGTCGAGCGGATCGTCGAAAAGCTGGCGGGCAGCCATCCGCTCTTTGCCAGCTCCGAGCAGGCGCGGTTGATCCGGATGTGCGAGAATTGCCGCGTCGCCGCGCAGTTCCGGCGCCAGGACAATCCTTTCCAGGGCAAGCCGCGCCCGCCGGTGCGCACCGCCGGCGAGGGCCGCGGCAAGCGGCGCGACCACTGAGGCGATAGCCCGCAGGCCGGCCCGCTCGGGTGGGGGTGGCGCAGGCGCGCGGATTGGGGCAGATAGCGGGAAGGCGCAGGGACTCGGGGGTTTCCCCGGGCGCTGCGTGGGACGCAGGAACGGTTTTCTGGAAGGAGAGAGACGATGAACGACGACTTCAACATGTCGATGCGGAAATTCCTCAAGCAGGTCGGCGTGACCAGCCAGCAGGCGATCGAGGAAGGGCTGCGCCAGACCGACGGGGTCGAGGGCAAGAGCTTCGAGGCGAAGATGGTGCTGACCGTCGAGGGTCTCGGGGTCAACCACGTGGTCACCGGGACGATCAAGGGCGCATGAGCACCCGCGAGAAGGTTCTGGCCGAGCTGAAGACGCTCGTCGATCCGGTGAGCGGCCAGGACATCGTCTCGGCCGGCATGGTGCGGGCGCTGAGCGTCGAGGACGGCACCGTGCGCTTCGTGCTCGAGATCGACCCGGCGCAGGCCAAGGCGCTGGAGCCGGTGCGCGCCGAGGCCGAAGCTCGGCTGCGGAGGCTGCCGGGCATCGACAAGGTCAGCGCGATGATGACCGCCCACAGCGAGAAGGCGCCGCCCGAGCTGAAAGCGGCGCGCAAGCCCGCCCCCCAGGGTCCGCAGCCGGTGCCCGGCGTCGCCCGGATCATCGCCATCGCCAGCGGCAAGGGCGGGGTCGGCAAGTCGACGGTGGCGGCCAACCTGGCCTGCGCGCTGGCCGCCGAGGGCCGGCGGGTCGGGCTGCTGGACGCCGATGTCTACGGGCCGTCGCAGCCGCGGATGCTGGGCATCTCGGGACGGCCGGCCTCGCCCGACGGCAAGACCATCCTGCCGCTGCGCAACCACGGCGTCACCATGATGTCGATGGGGCTGATGATGAACGAGGACCAGGCGGTGGTCTGGCGCGGCCCGATGCTGATGGGCGCGCTGCAGCAGATGATGACCCAGGTGCAATGGGGCGCGCTGGATGTTCTGATCGTCGACCTGCCGCCCGGGACCGGCGACGTGCAGCTGACGCTGAGCCAGAAATTCGCCGTCGACGGCGCGATCGTGGTCAGCACGCCGCAGGATGTGGCGCTGCTGGACGCGCGCAAGGGGATCGACATGTTCAAGCAGCTCGGCACCCCGATCCTGGGAATGATCGAGAACATGTCCACCCATATCTGCTCGAATTGCGGGCACGAGGAGCATGTCTTCGGTCATGGCGGGGTTGCCGCCGAGGCGGAGAAGCTCGGCGTGCCGCTGCTGGCCGAGATCCCGCTGCACCTGGACATCCGTACCGCCTCGGACAGCGGCGCGCC
>JAGRMU010000049.1:3883-12524 GCA_020441165.1 Sedimentitalea sp. | reverse complement strand
AAGTGCCGCTGGCCGAGGCGATGGCGATGCTGCCGGTCTGCGGCATCGGCTTTCAGAACGCCCTCGGCGCGCTGGCCCCGCCCGAGGTCGCGGTCGCCCTGACCTGGGACGGCAGGGTCCGCGTCAACGGCGCGACTTGCGGCGGCCTGCGGGTCGCGGCGCCCGGGCGGGACGAGACCGCGGTGCCGGACTGGCTGGTGGTCGGGCTGGAGGTGGCGGTCCGGCGCGATGGCGTCGAGCCGGGGGAGAGGCCGGAGACCACCGATCTCTTCGAGGAAGGCTGCGGCGCGGTGTGCCCGGAGCGGCTGCTGGAAGCCTGGGCGCGGCACATGCTGGTCTGGCTGCATCGCTGGTCCGGGGAGGGCGCCGCGCCGGTGCACCGCGAATGGACGGGGATGCTCGCGGGGCTCGGCGAGGACGTCGCGCGTGGCGGGCATGAAGGCCGGTTCCTCGGGGTCGACGAGCGCTTCGGGATGCTGATCCGCGAGGGCGCGACGACCCGTCTGCGGCCGCTCACCGACCTGCTGGAGGGACCGCGATGAAACTGGCGCGGGCGATCCATTTCGACGAGAGCGACCGCAACGTCTTTCACAACCCGGCGCGCACCGGCGAGTGGTGCATCTCGGGCGGGTTCGAGTTCTCGAACTGGACCGAGGCGGATCTGGTGGGCAAGGCGCGGCAGGCCTTCGCCAATGGCTGGCTGGGGTTGGAGACTTTCGGGCGGGTGACCTTCGTCGCGGTGACCCGGATCGAGCCCGCCGAGGCCGCGGCGTTGGAAGCGGCGCTGGCCGGGCATTTCGTCGATCTCTATGGCGCGCCCTCGGAGGCGGCGGCGCGCGAGGTGGCGCGGGGCGAGATCGCGCAGATGGCCGATCTTTGTGCCGAGCACGACCCCAACACGCTGCTCACCGTGGCGCGCGAGCTGGACGCGGGCGGGGTGCGCGAGGCGTATCGCACCCTTGCCGCGCGTGCCGCCGACCTGGCGCAGCTGGCGGTGCATCTCGATCCCGAGGCGTGAGGACGCCGGGCGCCGCTGTTCCGGCTGCGCCGGAAGGCGCCCCGCCCGCCGTCCCGTCAGAGGGGTGGATCATTCGATTCCGGCGAAACCGCCGTACTGGCCGCGCTTGAACATCAGCCCCGAGCCGGGTCGGTGCACCGCGCGCATCACCTGACCCACGATGATCGAGTGATCGCCGGCCTCGTGCACCGCGTGGCGGCGGCATTCGAACCGCGCGAGGCAGCCGGGAAGGATCGGGGCGCCGCCGGGTCCGGGTTGCCAGGCGATGTCCGCGAAATCGCCGCCGCTGCGGGCGAAGTGCAGCGCGAGGTCCTGCTGGTCCTCGGCCATGACGTGGATGACGTAGGTCTCGGCCTCGGTGAAGGGCCGGTGACGGTAGGAGGCCACTGCCGGGCACCAGAGCACCAGCGCCGGATCGAGCGAGACCGAGGCGAAGGAATTGGCGGTCATTGCCAGCGGGCCGTCCCCGGTCAGCGCGGTCACCACTGTCACGCCGGTGCCGAAACAGCCCAGGGCATCGCGGAACGCCCGCTCGGTGCCGGGGCCGGGAACGAAGCTGGTCTCCACGCTGGCCTCCGGGCTGGGATCTGTGCTGGGGTCGGTCATCCGCCGGCGCACCTTCTGGTCAGGCCGCCGGGGTGCCATGCCCTGCCGGGTTTGTCCATGGCGGGCGGGCGGCGGCGCCGCATGTTTGTGCGAGATTTCCATCGAAAGGCAGATAAGGCGGGCCGGCCGGGCGGCAAGGCCGCGGGCGCAACTGCGGGCGGGGCGAGGCCTGGCCGCCCCGGCCGTCAGTTCAGGTCTTCCAGCAACCGTCCGTGCTTGCGGGTCTCGGCGATCACGTCGCCGAAGCGGCGCAGGCCGCGCGCCTCGAGCATGGGCAGCATCCGGCAGAGCACCTCGGCGGTGGCGCGGGCGTCCCCCAGCGCGGTGTGGCGCAGCGCCTCGGGGATGGTGACCCCGAGCCGGTCGCAAAGCGCGTCGAGCGTGTGGGTCTCGCTGGCCCCGAACACCACCGCCGAGACCAGCACCGTGTCGAGGATCGGGTGGTCCCAGCTGACCCCCATCCGCGGCGCATGCCGGCGCAGGAAGGCCATGTCGAAGGGCGCGTTATGGGCGACGATCACCGCGTCGCGGGCGAACTGGTGGAAGACCCGCCCGGCCACGTCGATGCGCGGCTTGCCGGCGACCATCTCGTTGGAGACCTTGTGGACCCTGGTCGAGGCCGGCGGGATCGGGATGCCGGGGTCGACCAGCAGATCGAGCACCTCGCCCTCGACGATGCGCCCGCGCAGCACCCGCACCGCGCCGATCTGCACCACCTCGTCCTTGTGCGGCAGAAGGCCGGTGGTCTCGGTATCGAAGACCACGAAGCACAGATCGCGCAGCGGGCGGTCCTCGAAGGCGGCATCGCCGGCGGTTTCCAGCAGGTCGAAATCGTAGACCAGCGGGCGCGGCGCCTCGGGCGCGATCCGGGCCTCGCTGTCCTCGAAGATCAGCATGTAGCCCGAGCCGTCGCCGAGCGGCGTCATCCGCATCTGGTAGCTTTGCGCGCCATCGGCGCCGATCGCCTCGAAGCTCACATAGCGCCCGGTGCGGATCATCTCGGCATGGGCGGCCTCGACCGCCTCGCGCTGCAGGTAGTCGAAGAGCGAGGCCTGCAGGCGGGGATGGGCGACCTGGGCCAGCACCTCGGCGGCCTGCCCGTCATAAAGCACGATCCGGTGGGCCGGGTTGACCAGCATGATGGCCAGCGGAATGTCGGTCAGCAGCGCGGTCAGGCGCATGCGCTCGGCGGCCAGCCGGGCGGTCTCGGCAGCGACCAGCCTCGCGGCGGAGCTGCTGGTCTCGGCCAGCTGGCCGGCGACCGCCTGCGCGGCCGGGGCGAGATCGCCGAGATAGCGCGCCGCGACCAGATCCATGGCGCCGTCGACGCCGGCATGGGCGCGGGCGCGCATCTGCGCGGCCAGGCGCTCGATCGGCTTGGCGACGTTCTCGTCGAAGAGCAGCCAGATGCCCGCGACCATGGCCAGCAGCGCGAAACCGGAGAGCAGCCCGCTGAACACGAAGGCGTTCAGCATCTCGGGCGAGGCGGCTCGGCGATAGCCGATCCAGAGCGCCGCGCTGGTCACCGCGACGCCGCCGAGGCCCAGCAGACAGAAGAAGAGGAAGATCCGCAGGCGGAGACTGAGCTTGGTCAGCATCACGACACCTCGCAGACGGCGGTGAGCACCGGATCGCCCGCTTCGACGCGGATCCAGGCGGCATCGCTGACCTGCCCGTCCGGGTCGAACTCGACCCCGTCCATGAGGCTGGCCTGGCGGTGCCCGGCGCAATCGAAGAGCACCGGCATCTTCTTGACCGGCGACCAGCGGCCGAAGAAGTAGAGATCGGCGATGCGCTGGTCGGGCAGGGCGGGATGGCGTTGCAGCGAGGCCTCGTCGAGCGCAACGAAGCGGTCGACATAGGGCACTAGGTAGGTCCAGGGCCGATAGGCGCGGCGGCTCTCGACGGCCTGGGCCACGGTCAGGCCCTCTGGCAGGCCCTCGGTGGTGCGGCTGTACCAGCTGTATTCGTTGGAGATGGTGGTGGCCAGCATCGCCAGCCCCGCCGCCACCGGGGCGGTCCAGCGCGGCAGGCGCCCGCCGGTCAGCCGGTTGACCAGCATCACCACGCCGGCCATGGCGAGACCGGCAAATACGGTCGCGATCAGTTCCAGAAACATGCCTCTCCTCCTCCCATGCGCGGGCGCGCTCAGCTCAGCATGCCGCGCCCGTGTCCTGCCGCCGACTGCATGGTGCGGACCACCACGAAGGCGTCGCGCAGGTGGCTGCGCTCGAAATCCGACAGATCCGAGGGCGGCAGGAAATTGTCCGGTTTCCGGCCGGCCTTGATCTGGCGCAGCTGATGTTCCAGCCGGGTCTCGGCGATCAGGTCATAGGCATCCAGCAGATCGCGCCCGCCCGAGGCGCTGAGCACCCCCGCCGCGCTGGCCGCCTGCAGCCGGGCGCGGGTGTTGGCCGCGGTCAGCCGGCCCTGCAGCGCGTAGATGCGCCCCAGGTCGACCACCGGCACCACGCCGCTGAGCTTGAGATCGATGGTGTTGCGGTTCTCGCCCGAGCGGATCGTCGCGAAGCCCCGGATCAGCCCCAGCGGCGGGGTGTGCTTGAGCGAGTTCGCGATCATGTGCGCCACGAAGATCGAGTTCTTGCTGGCCGCCTTCAGGGTCTGTTTCTGGAACGCCTCGAACAGCGACCTCGTGCCGCCGATCGGGCGCAGGTCGAACATCACCGAGGCCAGCATCTGCGCCTCGGGGTTGGGTTTGGCGATCCAGCCGGCGAAATACTCGCGCCAGACCCGCACCGGCTGGCACCAGCGCGGATTGGTCGCCATCATCTCGCCGGGGCAGTAGAAATAGCCGCAGGCGTCGAGCCCGTCCGAGACGAATTTCGCCAGCTCGGCGAAATAGGGCATCTGGTCCGGCGTCACCGCGTCGTCGAGAAACAGGCAATTGTCCTGGTCCGACACGCCGGTCTGCTCCTGTCGTCCCTGGCTGCCGCAGGCGAGCCAGAGATAGGGCGCCGGGGCCGGACCCAGCGTCGCCTCGGCCAGCGCCAGCAGGCGGCGGGTGACGGTGTCGGCGATGTCGGTGATCAGGCGGGTGACGATCTCGTGCCGGTTGCCGCCGGCGACCAGCTGCACCAGCAGGCGCGGGATCTCGGCGGTGACGCGGGCCATGTCGGCAGCGCTCTCGGCATGGGCGATGGCGCTGACCATCTCGGCCGAGCTCACCGCCTGGAAGCGGGTCAGGTCGGTCTGGGTGACGATGCCGACCAGTTTGCCGGCGTCGACGATCGGGATGTGGCCGATGCGGTGCTCCATCATCGCGTGCAGCACGTCCGAGCCGATGGCCGAGGGCGGCAGGGTGAGGGGCGGCGCCGCCATCACCCGCGAGATCGGGGTCGAGGGGGGCAGGGCCTCGGCCAGCACCTTGCCGCTGAGATCGCGGGTGGTGACGATCCCGGCCAGCGCCTCGCCCTCCAGGATGCAGATCGACGAGATATGCCGGTCGCGCATCAGCCTGGCGGCGGCCTGCACCTCGGTGTCGGCCGGGCAGGTCACCGGCTCGCGGGCCATGAAGCCATCGACCCGGCTGGTCGCAAGATCGCTGCCGCGCCGGGTGTCGGTGTGCCGCCGGTCGAAGAACCTGGCGAAACCGGGCTGGGTCGACATCAGGCGGTGGAAATCGTCGCGCGGCAGCAGCAGCAGCTGCGCATCCGCGGCGGCGCGGGTCGAAGTGACAGCCACGCCGTCCTTGACCAGGCCGCGTTCGCCGAAGCTGTTGCGCGGGCCGAGCAGCGAGATCTGCATGTCGTTCTCGTCGCGCACGTCCACGGCGCCGTCATAGATCAGGTAAAGGCCGCGCAGTGTCTCGCCCCGGGCATAGACCGCCTCGCCCTCGGGCAGCTCGATCAGCTCGAACCGGCCGGCGACCTCGGAAAGCGTGTCCGCCTCGAAACTGTCATAGGGGTGGACCGAGCGCAGGAACCGGGTCACGTCGGCGGTCGAAAGGGGCATTGCTTGTATCCGTCCTTGAAGAATGGACCGGCCCCGCCCGAGCGTGTCGGACGGGGCCGGAAAGGCGGGGCCGGATCAGGGGGAACCGGCCCGCGCCGATGGGTTTAGTGGTCGGCCTGGGCGGCAGCCGCGCCACGCGGCACCCGGACGCTTTCGACCAGTTCGACGATGTGGGCCGGAACCGGCTTGGTCATGCCGGAGACCAGGTAGGCCACCGCGAAGTTGAGCGCCGCGCCGACCGCACCGAAGGAGGTCGACTGGATGGTGCCCAGCAGCGGGTCGCTGTCCGCGAAACTCGCGGTGCCGGGGATGAACAGCCAGCCCTTGTGCAGGAAGATGTAGACAAGGGTGGTGATCAGGCCGGTCAGCATCCCGGCCACGGCGCCCGCATTGTTCACCTTCTTCGAGAAGATGCCCATCATCAGCGCCGGGAAGATCGACGCTGCGGCGAGACCGAAGGCGAGCGCCACGGTCTGGGCGGCAAAGCCCGGCGGGTTGAGACCTAGATAGGTGGCCACCACGATGGCGACCGCCATCGAGACCCGCGCCGCCATCAGCTCGCCCTTTTCCGAGATCGAGGGGTTGAAGCGGCCCTTGATCAGGTCGTGGCTGACCGCCGAGGAGATCGCCAGCAGCAGACCGGCAGCGGTCGAGAGCGCCGCGGCGATGCCGCCGGCCGCGACCAGACCGATGACCCAGCCCGGCAGGTTGGCGATTTCCGGGTTGGCCAGAACCAGGATGTCGCGGTCGAACTTGGTCAGCTCGTTGCCGACCCAGCCATTGGCCGCGGCCTTTTCCTGCATCGCCGGATCCGCGTCGTTGTAGTACTGGATCTTGCCGTCGTTGTTCAGGTCTTCCCAGCCGAGCAGGCCGGTCTTCTGCCAGTTGGCCATCCAGTTGTAACGAGGATCGGTTTCGATCTGCTCGAGCGAGACCGCCTCGCCCTCGACACCGTTCGGCCAGAACATGTCGGTGATGTTCAGCCGCGCCATCGCGCCGACCGCCGGGGCGGTGAGGTAGAGCAGCGCGATGAAGACCAGCGCCCAGCCCGCGGACCAGCGCGCATCGGCGACGCGGGGCACGGTGAAGAAGCGCATGATGACGTGCGGCAGGCCGGCGGTGCCGATCATCAGCGACAGCGTGAAGAGCAGCATGTTGAAGGTGTCGCCGTTATGGGCGGTGTATTCCTTGAAGCCGATATCGGTGACGATCTGGTCGAGCGTGGTCAGCAGCGGCTCGCCGGTGGGGGTGTAGTCGCCGAAGAGACCCAGCGCCGGGATCGGGTTGCCGGTCAGCTGCAGCGAGATGAAGACCGCCGGGATCGTGTAGGCGGTGATCAGCACGATATACTGCGCCACCTGGGTATAGGTCACGCCCTTCATGCCGCCGAACACCGCGTAGGCGAAGACGATCACGGCGCCGATCAGCAGGCCGGTGGTGTTCGAGACCTCGAGGAAGCGGCCGAAGGCCACGCCGACGCCGGTCATCTGGCCGATCACGTAGGTGGTCGAGGCGATGATCAGCGCGACGACCGCGACCAGGCGCGCGGTGGGCGAGTAGAACCGGTCGCCGATGAACTCGGAGACGGTGAACTTGCCGAACTTGCGCAGGTAGGGGGCCAGCAGCAGCGCCAGCAGCACGTAACCGCCGGTCCAGCCCATCAGGAAGGTCGAGTTGTCATAGCCGACGAAGGCGATGAGACCCGCCATCGAGATGAACGAGGCCGCNNGACATCCAGTCCGCCGCCGTGGCCATGCCGTTGGCGACCGGGTGAACGCCGCGGCCGGCGGCATAGAATTCCGAGGTGGAGCCGGCGCGGGCCCAGATCGCGATCCCGATGTAGATCGCGAAGGAGCCGCCCACGAACAGCAGGTTGATTGTAAACTGATCCATTTGTGTCAGTGTCCCTTATTCTTCCTCGACGCCGAATTGCGCGTCGAGCTTGTTCATCCGCCAGGCATAGAAGAAGATCAGCGCCAGGAAGACGAGGATCGAACCTTGCTGGGCGAACCAGAAGCCAAGATCGGTTCCGCCCACGGCGATGCCCGACAGCATGGGGCGCAGCAAGATGCCGAACCCGAACGAGACCAGCGCCCAGATGACGAGGCTGATCATGATGATGCGCATGTTTGCCGTCCAGTAATCCTTGTCGGACTGGGCGGTGCTGGCAGCGCTGGTGGTATGGTCCGCCATTGCGGTTCCTCCTTGCTTTGCTCCGGTGAAGGGCCCCGCGCGCGAACGCGGGACCCGGCGTTTTTCGTCAGGCAGTCGCCGCGCGGACGACACGCGCAAGGTCCGCCGCGATCGCGTCGATATCGCCCATGGCGTCGACGGATTTCAGCACGCCCTTGCGCTTGTAATAGGCGATCAGCGGCGCGGTCTGCGCGTGATAGGCCACGAGGCGGCTGGCCACCGTCTCGGCATTGTCGTCGGCCCGCCGTTTCATGTCGGTGCCGCCGCACTTGTCGCAGGTGCCGGCCACTTGCGGCGCCTTGAAGCTGTCGTGATAGCCCTCGCCGCAGGCGGCGCAGGTGAAGCGGCCCGAGATGCGGGTGACCATCGCCGCGTCGTCGACCTCGAGGCTGATCGCGGCGCTGATCTGCTGGCCGCGCTCGGCCAGCAGCGCGTCCAGCGCCTCGGCCTGCACGGTGGTGCGCGGAAAGCCGTCGAGGATCACGCCCTTGGCGCAGTCGGGCTCGGCCAGACGGTCGCGCAGGATGGCGATGACGATCTCGTCGCTGACCAGATCGCCCGCCTCCATCACCGCCTTGGCCTTGCGGCCGGCCTCGGTGCCCGCCGCCACCGCGGCACGCAGCAGATCGCCGGTGCTGAGCTGCACCAGCCCGAAGGTCTCCTCGAGCATCCGCGCCTGCGTGCCCTTGCCGGCGCCCGGAGGGCCGAGAAGGATCAGCACCGCCGGACGGGTCATGGTGTCGGTGCTCATGCCGTCACCCCGCCCGGTTGGCGATCAGGTCGTCGACCACCGCCGGATCGGCGAGGGTCGAGGTGTCGCCGAGGCTGCCGAAATCGTTCTCGGCGATCTTG
>JAGRMU010000049.1:0-3842 GCA_020441165.1 Sedimentitalea sp. | reverse complement strand
GGCAGGCCCGGCGCCCACTGGATCACGTCCGGGCTGGCGATCGGGCCGATCTCGGTGCGCACCCAGTTGCGCAATTCCTTGACCAGATCGTCGCTGGGCTCGACGCCGTTCATCAGAGTGACATAGCAGTAGATGCCCTGGCCCTTGATCGGATGCGGATAGCCGACCACCGCGGCCTCGGCGACCGAGGCATGGGCGACGAGGGCGCTTTCCACCTCGGCGGTGCCCATCCGGTGGCCCGAGACGTTGATCACGTCATCGACGCGCCCGGTCACCCAGTAATCGCCATCGGCATCGCGCTTGCAGCCGTCGCCGGAGAAGTAATAGCCCTTGTAGTCCGAGAAATAGGTCTTCTCGAAGCGGTCGTGATCGCCCCAGACGGTGCGCATCTGGCCGGGCCAGCTGTCCTTGATGGCCAGCACGCCTTCGACCGGGTTGCCGTGCAGCTCCTCGCCCGATTGCGGATCGAGCACCACCGGGTTGACGCCGAAGAACGGCTTCTGCGCGGCCCCGGGCTTGAGCGGATGGGCGCCGGGCAGGGGGGTCAGCATGTGGCCGCCGGTCTCGGTCTGCCACCAGGTGTCGACGATCGGGCATCTGCCCTTGCCGACCACGTCGTTGTACCAGTTCCAGGCCTCGGGGTTGATCGGCTCGCCCACCGTGCCGAGGATGCGCAGGGACGACAGATCGCACTTCTCGACCCATTCGTTGCCCTGGCCCATCAGCGCCCGCAAGGCGGTCGGGGCGGTGTAGAACTGGTTGACCTTGTGTTTTTCGCAAACCTGCCAGAAGCGGCTGGCATCCGGGTAGGTGGGCACGCCCTCGAACATCAGCGTCGTGGCGCCATTGGCCAGCGGGCCATAGACGATGTAGCTGTGCCCGGTGACCCAGCCGACATCCGCGGTGCACCAGTAGACGTCGCCCTCGTGATAGTCGAAGACGATCTCGTGGGTCATCGCGGCATAGACCAGATAGCCGCCGGTGGTGTGCACCACGCCCTTGGGCTGGCCGGTCGAGCCCGAGGTGTAGAGGATGAACAGCGGATCCTCGGCGCCCATCTCGGCGGGCTTGGAATAGTCGTCCGCCTCCAGCGCCATCTCGTTATAGTCGAAATCGCGCCCGTCGACCCATGTGGTCTGGCCGCCGGTGCGCTTGACCACCAGGCACTTGACGGTGTCCTTACAGTGCAGCAGGGCGGCGTCGGCATTGGACTTGAGCGGGGTCTTGCGGCCGCCGCGCGGGGCATGGTCGGCGGTGATCACCACCTTGGCGTCGCTGCCGTTGATCCGGGCCGACAACGCGTCGGGAGAGAAACCGGCGAAGACGATGGAATGGATCGCGCCGATGCGCGCGCAGGCCAGCATCGCATAGGCGGCCTCGGGGATCATCGGCAGGTAGATGATCACCCGGTCGCCCCGGCGCACGCCGAGGGTCTCGAGGATGTTGGCCATCCGGCAGGTCCGGCGGTGCAGCTCGGCATAGGTGATGTGCTGGGCGTCCTCCTCGGGATCGTCCGGCTCGAAGATGATCGCGGTCTGGTCGCCCCGGGTCTCGAGGTGCCGGTCGAGGCAGTTGGCCGCGACGTTCAGCGTGCCGTCGGCGAACCAGTTGATCTTGACCCGGCCGAGGGTGAAATCGACGTCACGCACCTGGGTGTAGGGCTTGATCCAGTCGATGCGTTTGCCCTGTTCGGCCCAGAAGCCTTCGGGATCGGCGATCGAGGCGGCATACATTTCCTCGTATTTCGCGGCGTCGACATGGGCCTTGGCGATGGTCTCGGCACTGGGCGGGTAGACGCGTGCGGCGCTGTCGGATGCTGGTTTGGACATGAGAGGCTCCTTCGTCGGATCGTGTGGGTTTGGTCCGGATATCGCCTGCAAAGGCGCGACAGATGATTTCGTGCTCGGTGGATCCCGCTAAGCTGAAATCATAGACGAAATTGAAAACTTTGGAATAACCAGCGGGAACAAAACGATTTGTCTGTAAAGTTTTTTCTCGATAGACGCCATATTTGTAAAATCACCCGGCGTCAGAGGAAAATCTTGTTCTGCGTGAAGGCATTGACTGTTAACCATTGATCAACTTCTCGTGCCGGTTGCGGGTAGGGTGTGGCTCTCTCTACGTCACCGCCGCGCGCAGACCGGTGTGACATATTGTTTCGCCAGCCCCGCGCGCGGCGGCACCCCGTCAATCCCGCCGCGCCGCCTCCGCGATCCGGCGCCGGTCAGACCGATGGGCGAATCGCGCGCCCCGGATCGCGCGGGGAGCGCAGCGCGGGAGATCGAGATCAAGATTCGCGGGTTTCTCAGGAGCGGGATTACACCGGTCCCCGATCAGATCGAATGGCCCTGCTGTTGGCGTTCCCGGGCATCGTGCTATGGTTGCCGTCGCTGGCCGGTTGAGGGAGCGCCTTGGCAGCCGGCCGGGCGACACGGGAGGACAGATGCAGTTCATCGATCAAGCCGCGGCCTACCGGGCCAAGGCCGTTTCGCCCGACGCGGCGATCGCGGCCGGGCGCGCGCGGCTCGATGCCGGTCCGGGCGCCGAAAGGCTGGCGGTCTGCTTTCGCCCGGAGCTGGAGATCGCCACTGCCTTCGACCGCAGCATTCACGCGCGGTTGAAATTCGACGCGCTGCCCACCGACCGCAAGCTCGACCTGATGATCGACGAACTGCTGCCGCGGTTCTTCCATCCCGAGGCCCTGCCGATGACCGGCCGCGCGCGCTGGGTGCTGCGCTTCGTGGTGGACGGCACCGTCACGCGCACCCTGCAGGTCGACGAGAGCGGCATCCGGCGCATCGACGGGGGCGATGCGCCGCCGGACATGCTCCTGGAAACTGACATCGTGACCCTGATGGCGATGCTGCGCTTCTGCATCGCCGATCATCACCGGTCCCGGAAGGGTCGGGCGGTGCCGTCCGGCCAAACCTGACGTAATTGGGCCGCCTCGGACTCGTCGCTCCCTTGTCGCTCCGGGGCGCAGCCGCGGAGCGTGCGCGACCCGCCCGGCCCTCGCGGAACGCGCGCCTTCGGCGCGACGCGGGCGCAATTGCGCCCACCTTCGGGCCCGGCGCGTCCCTGAACGCAGGGGCGGGGTGGTTTCGACAAGACACGTCTTTCTTTCGAATCGGAACTCGTCGCGCCGGAGCCTTCGCGTCAGTCCTTGCCGGCCATGCGGTCGGCCTTCTTGCGCACCAGCACCGTGCGCAGATCGTGCATCGCCATCAGCAGCCGGTCGGTGATGTCCTCGAGCTGGGCGTCGGTGGCCTTCGAGTTCGCCCAGTGCGCGGTCAGGTTCAGGTGATCCACGGTGCGGTGGATATCGTCGAGATCGCGGCGCGCCAGCAGGTCGGCGCGCTCGGCCATCCAGTGCTGGATCGCGTCGAGATCGACCTCGCCGAGGGTGCGCTCGCCCTGCGGCTTGATCTCGCCGTTGCGGATGTTGACCACCGCGATCTGGTCCATCTCGATGCGGCGATGGCGGTTCTGGGTGTCGACCCGGAACACGACGGCGCCGTTCTCGCGGACGCGGAAGTAGTAGTCGGGCAGTTCGGGACTCATCTGGGGTCTCCTGTCTGGACCGCGCGCAGCGAGGATCCGCGGGGATCGGTCACGGCGTGCGGGCCGGTCGCGCCACGCTCATCGCAGGCTGGCGCAGAAGGTCTGGATGCGGGTGCAGGCCTGCGCGAGGGTCGCGTCCGAGGTGGCATAGCTGATCCGGAAATTCGGGCTGAGGCCGAAGGCGGCGCCGAAGACCACGGCGACATCGGCCTCGTGCAGAAGCGCAGTCGCAAAGGCCTCGTCGCAGTCGATGCGGGTGCCCGCGGGCGTCGTCTTGCCGA
>JAGRMU010000315.1 GCA_020441165.1 Sedimentitalea sp. | reverse complement strand
GCGATCAGCGCGGGGGAGAAGCAGAGCACGTTGTTCAGCCCCGGCACCGAGCGGTTGGACATGCCGATGATCACGCCCTGCGCGCCGCATTCGGCCGAGACCTGGGCCATTTGCTTCTCGGTCACCGGCTGCTTGGTGGCGCGGTCGGCGACCAGTTCGGCGCCGAGGAAGAGGCCCTTGCCGCGCACGTCGCCGATCACCTGGTGCTTGTCCATCAGCGCCGCGAGGTTGCCGAGCATCCGCGCGCCCATGGCGGTGCAGTTCTCCAGCAGGTTCTCGTCCTCGATGATGCGCATGTTCTCGAGCGCCGCCGCCGGGCCGGCGGTGCAGCCACCGAAGGTCGAGATGTCGCGGAAATAGTTCATCGGGTCGCTGGCGTCGTCCTTGAACATCTCGAAGACGCGCTCGGTGGTCACGCAGCAGGCGATGGCGGCATAGCCCGAGGCGACGCCCTTGGCCATGGTCACGAAATCCGGCTCGATCCCGTAATGCTGGTAGCCGAACCACTTGCCGGTGCGCCCGATGCCGCAGACCACCTCGTCGATATGCAGCAGGATGTCGTATTTGCGGCAGATCTCCTGCACCCGCTCCCAGTAACCCTCGGGCGGGGTGATGACGCCGCCGCCGGCAGTCACCGGCTCGAGGCAGAGCCCGCCCACGGTATCGGGGCCCTCGCGCAGGATCACCGCCTCGATCTGGTTCGCGGCCCATTCGCCGTAGCTGCCTTTCGCCGGATCCCATTCCGCTTGCGCGCGGTATTCCATGCAATGGGGCACGCGCACGAAACCGGGGGCGAGGGGGCCATATTGCATCACCCGCTCGTCCTGGCCGCCCGCCGACATGGTGGCCAGCGTGCCGCCGTGATAGTCGCGGTCGCGGAAGAGGATCTTGTGCTTCTTGCCGCCGTATTTCTTGTGGGCGATCTGGCGGATCATCTTGAACGCCTTCTCGTTCGCCTCGGACCCCGAGTTGGTGTAGTAGACGCGGGACATGCCGGGCATCTTCTCGATCAG
>JAGRMU010000314.1 GCA_020441165.1 Sedimentitalea sp. | reverse complement strand
CCGAGGCGATCCTGGTGGACCGCAACGCCGCGGATCTCGACAGCTACGAGAACCGCCTCTCGGGCCGGGTCAGCAGCCTGCTGTTCAACGGCGCCGCCAGCCGCATCCTGGTCGAGGACACCCTCGGCGAGCAGATCGAGGTGACGCTGCCGCAATCGGGGGAATTCGCCGATCTGAAGCGCGGCGACATGGTGCACATCGCCTGGGCCGCCGAGCAGACCACCTGTTTCGCCGGCGAGGGCTGAGCCATGCGCGCCCAGGCCCGGCTCGGATTCGTGCTGCTGATCACGCCGCTGCTGCTGTGGCTGGCGCTGCTGATCGTGATCCCCCATATCGACCTGGCGCTGCTGTCGCTGCGCGAGCGGGTCGGGGTCGGCAAATACGCCACCAGCCTGGCCAATTACGGCACGTTCTTCGGCGAGCCGCTCTATCTCTGGACCTTCCTGCGCACCGCGGTGATGTCGGTGCTGGCGACGCTGATCACCCTCGTGATCGCCTTTCCGGTCTCCTACTACATCGCCAAGATGGCCCGCGGGCGCAGCCAGTCGGTGCTGTTCCTGCTCTGCCTCGTCCCGTTCTGGGTGTCGGAACTGGTGCGCACCTTCGGATGGATGATCCTGCTGCGCGAGACCGGGCTGATCTCGTCGCTGCTGCAATGGGCGGGGCTGGTCTCGGGGCCGGTCGAGATGCTCTACAACGATGCCGCGATCATGCTCGGGCTGGTCTATACCTCGATGCTGTTCATGGTGGTGCCGCTGGTCACCACGCTGCAGAGCCTCGACGACGCGGTGATCGAGGCCGGCTACGACCTCGGCGGCTCGGGCCTTTCGGTGCTGCGCGAGATCGTCATCCCCCACGCCATGCCGGGCATCGTCTCGGGCAGCATCGTGGTGTTCATGCTGTCCTTGGGCAACTACCTCACCCCGACCATGCTCGGCGGCAAGGACAGCTTATGGTTCACCGAGCTGATCTATTCGCAGTTCATCGTACGCTTCAACTGGGAGCTCGGGGCCGCCTTCGGCTTCATGCTGCTGATCCTGTCGTCGCTGATCGTCTGGGCGGTGCTGCGGCTGACCGGGCAGACCCTGGAACGGACCATGGGATGAGCCGATGATCCCCTCGATCCCGCAATCCCGCCTGATCCGCGCCGCCTACATCGCCTATGTGGCGGCCTTCTTCGCGTGGCTGGCGCTGCCGCTGGCGGTGGTGGCGGTCTTTGCGTTCAACGACAGCCAGTTCCCGTCGCTGCCCTGGAAGGGGTTCACCTGGGCCTGGTTCTTCGGATCCGAGCGCCCGATGATCGGCGTCTTTCACGAGCGCGCGATCCTGCGCGCCATCGGCACCTCGGTCTTCGTCGGCGCCTGCGTGGCGGCGCTGTCGGTCGCGGTGGGCACCACCAACGCGTTCCTGTTCAACCGCTACCGGTTCCGTCTGCGCGGCCTTCTCTACGTGCTGATGCTGCTGCCGCTGGTGATCCCGGGCATCGTGCTGGGAATCTCGATCCTGGTCTTCTCCTCGACCCTGGCCAATGCCGCCTGGGACGGGCTGGGGCGCGACATCCAGGCCCTGCGGCCGGGGCTGGTGCTGGTGATCCTCGGGCAGTTCTCGTTCATCGCCACCATCGCCACGCTGGTGATCTCGGCGCGGCTGCAGAAATTCGACCGCTCGCTGGAAGAGGCGGCGCTGAACCTCGGCGCGACGCCCCTGACCGCGGTGCGCACCATCACCCTGCCCTACCTGGCGCCGGCGATGATCGGGGCGCTGGTGGTGGCCTTCCTGATGAGTTTCGAGAATTTCAACACGACGCTGATGCTGGTCGGCTCGGACGCGCCGCTGACCATCGCGATGTTCGACCGTCTCAAGGAGGGCTCGACGCCGCTGCTGAACGCGGTCTCGCTCTTGCTGATGCTGGGCTCGTCGCTGCTGGCGCTGGTGGTGATCGCCTTCCAGCGCCGGGCCTGAACCGCACGCGCCGGGGCTTGTTCTTTCGCCGCCGCCGCGCCAGAAGCAAAGCGCGCCCCGACAAGCCCGCTGCGCCGGCCTCCACCGGCGCCGGGGACCGGCGCGCACCCGCACCCCGATCCGGAGAGATCCCGATGACCGTTCCCAACTCCACCGCCGCGCTCGACCGCGCCGCGCATCTGCATCCCTATACCAACGCCCGCAAGCTCGAGGCCGAGGGGCCGCGGGTGATCGACCGGGGTGAGGGCGTGCATGTCTATGACGAGCAGGGCAACCGCTATATCGAGGCGATGGCCGGGCTGTGGAGCGTCGCCGTCGGCTTCAACAACCCGCGCCTCGTGGAGGCCGCCGCCGCGCAGATGGCCCGCCTGCCCTATTACCACACCTTCTCGCAGAAGACCCACGGGCCCGCCGCGCGCCTGGCCGACAGGCTGGTCGCGATGACGCCCGAGGGGCTGGACCGGGTGTTCTTCACCAATTCCGGTTCGGAGGCCAACGACACCGTGATCAAGATGCTGTGGTATTACAACAATGCCCGCGGCCTGCCGAAGAAGAAGAAATTCATCGCGCGGCTCGGCGGCTATCACGGCATCACCATCGCCTCGGGATCGCTGACCGGCCTGCCCTGGAACCATGCCGATTTCGACCTGCCGGCGATCCCGGTGCGCCATGTCACCGCGCCGCATGCCTATTTCAACGCGAAGGACGGCGAGAGCGAGGCGGAGTTCGTGGCCCGGCTCGGCGACGAGATCGAGGCGCTGATCGCCGAGGAGGGCGCGGAGACGATCGCCGCCTTCATCGGCGAGCCGCTGATGGGCGCGGGCGGGGTGATCGTGCCGCCCGAGGGCTACTGGGCGCGGGTGCAGGAGATCTGCCGCCGCCACGACATCGCGCTGGTCGCCGACGAGGTGATCACCGGCTTCGGGCGCACCGGCAAGCTTTTCGCCTGCGAGACCTTCGGGATCCGGCCCGACGTGCTGGTGATGTCCAAGGCGTTGACCTCGAGCTATCTGCCGATGTCGGCGATCGCGCTCTCGGGCGAGATCTACCAGGGGATCGCCGACAATTCCGCGCGGCTGGGCAATTTCGGCCATGGCTTCACCGCCACCGGCCATCCCGTGGCGGCGGCGCTGGCGCTGGAGAACCTTGCGATCATCGAGGAAGAGAACCTCGTGGCCAACGCGGCGGCGATGGGCGCGGTCCTGCAGGCCGAACTCGGCCGGCTCGCCGATCATCCGCTGGTCGGCGAGGTGCGCGGTCTGGGGCTGATCGCGGCGGTGCAGCTGGTGGCCGACAAGGCGGCGCGCCGCAAGTGCGATCCCGAGGGCAAGCTCGGCGGTTTCGTCTTCGAGTGCGCTCATGACCACGGGCTGATCGTGCGCAACATCCGCGACGCCATCGCCTTCTGCCCGCCGCTGATCATCACCGAGGACGAGGTCCGGGACCTGGTCGCGCGCTTTGCCCGTACCCTCGACGACGCGCAGGCCTTCGCCCGCGCCGAGGGGCTCACCGCCGCCTGAACGCCCCCCGTTCAGCCCCGCGCGGGCGGCAGCAGCGGCCCGCCCGGACCCAGACGCAGCCCGGGGCGCAGGTTGCGGTAAGGGATCGCGGCCAGGTCGCAGGGATTGGCGCCGGGGGCGACCGCGAAGAGGATCTCGCGGGCGATGGGCGCATAATCGGCCATGAAATGCACCGCGCTCTTGACGCAGACAATGGCATGGTCGGCCGGCTCGATGCCCACCACCCGGAACATCTCCTGGTCGGCATTCTGCGCGCGCCGGCTGCCGACCACCACGGTGATGCCGGTGCCCGACAGGCGCAGCCGCGCCACCGGTCCCAGGTCGGCGTCGCTGCCGCCGAACATCGGCCCGGTGAAGCGGAAGCGCCCGTCCGACAGCGCCTCGACCGTGGCAGTGCCGGTGAGCGGGGTCGAATAGGCCGCGAAGGACCCGCCCAGCGAGATGGCGATCTCGGCGCCGACCCCGGCCGCGTGCGCGCTGGCGGCGGTCGCGGGATCATGGAGCATCGAGAGCACCGCATCGGGCGCCTGCGCCGCGACCAGCGCCTTGAGGATGCCGGTGGTGTCGCCGGTGCCGCCGGCGCCGGGATTGTCCTGCGGATCGGCGATCACCACCGGGCCTTTCGGCGCGGCGAGGGCCCGGGCGACCGCCGCCTCGGCACCGATCAGGCGGCTGTCGAAGGCGGGTTCCGCCCGCAGCAGCCGCTCGGCGATCTCGCGCGCCGCCGCATCGGCGATCTCCTGCTCGCGGGCATGGGCCACCACCACCGGCCCGCAATAGGGAATGTCGGCAGGCGGAAAGCCGAGCGCGATATCGGCCGACAGCGCCGGGCTCTCGGGCAGGTGCTCGTAAAGCTCGCGCGCCGGGCTGTAGCGCGTCGATTGCGCGGTGATCGGGATCAGGAAATCGACGTGCTGCCAGGCTTTGAAGACCGGCCCCTCGAGCACCGCGTCGAGCAGCGCCGCCGCCCGCGCCCCGGTCTCGGCCATGTCCACATGTGGATAGCTGCGATAGATCGCGACGGCACTGGCCAGCTCGAAGATCTCGGGCGCGAGGTTGCCGTGCAGATCGAAGCTGGCGACGATGGGAAGCTCCACGCCCAGCCGCGCGCGCAACCGGCGCAGCAGCTCGGCCTCGGCATCCATGTGGCGGCGGGTGACCATCGCGCCGTGCAGGTCGAGATAGACCGCATCGGCCCGCGCCGCCGCCGCGCCCTCGACGATCTCGGACGCGATCGCGTCGAAGGCCGCGTCCTCGACGAAGCCGCCCGGTTCGGCCCCGGCCCAGAGGATCGGGATCACCTCGTGGCGGCAGGCGCCGAGGAAGCCCGCCAGCGGGATGTTGAGGCCGCGAAACCGGCCCGGGATCGCCGCGCCGCGGGTCAGCGGCGGCCAGGCGCCGCCGCGCTCGAAAAGCTCCATGGTGGTCGGGAACGGCGCGAAGGTGTTGGTCTCGTGCTGGAAGCCGGCAACGGCGACGCGGGTCATGCCAGGACGCGCCCCCCGAGCACCGTCGCCACCACAGGCACCTCGCGCAGCGCCGCCGGATCGACGGCGAGCGGGTCCTCGCCCAGCACGCAGAAATCGGCCCATTTCCCGCACTGGATCGAGCCGACCTGATCGTCGAGCTTCAGAACGTAGGCCGCCCCCAGCGTGATGCAGTGCAATGCCTGGGCGACGGAGATCTGCTGACTGTCGCCCAGTTTCCGGCCGCTCTCGGTCAGCCGGTTCACCGCGCACCAGGCGGTGAAAAGCGGCGCCATCGGGGTCACCGGCGCATCGGAATGGATGGCGAAATCGCCGCCGAAGATCGCCGCGGCATCGGCGCAGGCATCCATCCGCCGCGCCCGGTCGGGACCCAGCGTGCGCGTCCAGTGCACGTCGCCGAAATAATAGAGATGGTTGGCGAAGAGGTTGACGCAGATCCCCAGCGCCCGCATCCGCTTGAACTGGTCGATCCCGGCCAGTTGCACATGCTCCAGCGTGTGGCGCAGATCGCGCCGGGGCGCGCGGCTTTGCGCCTCCTCGATGGCCTCGATGGCCAGCTCCGAGGCCGCGTCGCCATTGGTGTGGATGTGCATCTTGACCCCGGCCTCGTGCAGCGCGCGCACCGCGGCGCGGAAATGGTCGACCTCCATGTTCCACATGCCGTTGTCCGGCCCGTTGAAATAGCCCGGCGCCTTCAGCTTGGCGGTATAGCCCTGGATCGCGCCGTCGGTGAAGAGCTTGGCGCGGCCGAGGTGCAGCTTCTCGGTGGAGCGCCCGCGCAGCGCCAGCGCCCGTGCCGCTTCGGCCTCGGGCGCGCCGACCATGGCGTTCATGATCGGCGCGTAGCGCACCGGGAAGTCGGGCTCGGCGGTCACCCGCTCCAGCATCGCCACCTCGTCCTCGCCGAGATCGGACAGCAGCTCGGCCACCGTGGTCACGCCGCAGTTGCGCGCGGTCTGCCCGTAGGCGCGCAGCCCGGCCTCGTCGGCCATGTCCGAGAAGTTGACCCGCGCCACCGTCATCACCGGCTCCATCGCGGCGAATTCCTGCAGCTCGCCATTCGGCCGGCCATCGGCGCCCTTGACCACGCCCTCGATGTTGGCCCCCTCGCCGAGGCCGGCCTCGGCCAGCGCCCGGGTATTGGCCGAGAGCAGGTGGAAGTTGGAGTGGATCACCGCCACCGGATGGTCCTTCGAGACCTGGTCGAGATGGCCCGCGTCGAGCCGCCGGCCCTCGATGAAGTTCGGATCGAACCCCCAGCCAACCACCGGCTGCCCGGCGGGCGTGTCCGCCGCCACCGCGCGCAGCCGGTCGATCAGCGCGTCATAGCTGCGCACCCCCTCCCAGACCGTGCCCTGGGGGTCGGTGCGCGCGTAGTGGCCGCAATAGGTATAGCGCCAGATGCCGCCGGCGCTGACATGGGCATGGGCCTCGATCAGCCCCGGCATCAGCACCTTGTCCGCGAACCGGTCGTCGGCGGTGACCCCGCCCCATCCTTCGGCACAATCCGCCCCGCCCACCGCCAGAACCCGACCGCCCCGCACGGCGACATGCGTCGCCTGCGGGCAGTTGTGGTCCATGGTGATGATTTTCCGGGCACGGTAGAGGGTGATCATCGGCGTCTCCATTTCGTTATTTCGTCGCTCCCGCCGAGCCGCGCCGGCGCCGCGACCTGCGCCGCCGCACGCGATCCGATCGGCGCGGCCCATGGCAGGTTCCTTGACAGGTCAGGTTGGTTAATGTGTGATTAAGACTTCAGACCGCCCGAACAATCAAATCAAAATCTCAGGGAGACATCGACATGATCCACAGGATGAAACGCCGCCACCTTCTGGCCGCAGCCCTTGCGGTCCCGCTTGCGTTTGGCGCGCTGGCCAAGGATGCAGGTGCCGAATCCGTGCTGCGGGTCATTCCCCATGCGGACCTGAAGAACCTCGATCCGATCTGGACCACCGCCTACATCTCCCGCAACCACGGCTATCTGATCTACGACACGCTCTTCGCGATGGACGAGAACTTCGTGCCGCATCCGCAGATGGTCGATACCTGGGACACGTCCGAGGACGGTCTGGTCTGGACCTTCACCCTGCGTGACGGGCTGAAATTCCATGACGGTGCGCCGGTCACCTCGGCGGACGTGATCGCCTCGCTCGAACGCTGGGGCAAGCGCGACGGCATGGGCCAGCAGCTCTTCGCGAACACCGCCAGCCTCGAGGCCAAGGACGACAAGACCTTCGTGCTGACCCTCAGCGGGCCCTACGGGCTGGTGCTGGAATCGATCGGCAAGATCTCGTCCAACGTGCCCTTCATCATGCCCGCCCGCGTCGCCGCGACCGACCCGTTCGAGCAGATCACCGATTTCACCGGCTCGGGCCCCTTCGTGTTCCAGTCCGACGAGTGGGTGCCGGGCTCCACCGTGGTCTATACCAAGTTCGCCGATTACGTGCCGCGGGATGAGCCGGTCTCGGCCGCCTCGGGCGGCAAGGTCGCCAAGGTGGACAAGGTGATCTGGACCTACTTCCCCGACCAGACCACGGCGATGAACGCGCTGATGGCCGGCGAGGTGGATTTCTTCGAGCAGCCATCGCCCGATCTGGCGCCGCTGATCGCCACCAATCCCGACATCACCGTCGAGATCAACGACCCGCTGGGCGGCATCGGTTTTGCCCGCTTCAACCACCTGCTGCCACCCTTCGATGACGCCGACGTGCGCCGCGCCGCGATCATGGCGATGAACCAGGAGGATTACATGGCCGCCGCGGTCGGGGATCCTGTCTACTGGCGGACCTGCTACTCGGTCTATCCCTGCGGCACGCCGCTGGAGAACGAGGCCGGCTCCGAGGTGATGAAGACCGCATCGGTCGAGGCCGCCAAGGAGGCGCTGGCCAAGACCGGCTATGACGGCACGCCGGTGGTGATCATGCAGCCGACCGACATACCGCTGCTCTCGGCCTTCTCGCTGGTGACCGCCGAGAAGCTGCGCAATGCCGGCTTCACCGTCGACATGCAGGCGATGGACTGGTCGACCCTGACCTCGCGCCGCGCCTCGCGCGAGCCGGTCGAGAACGGCGGCTGGAACCTCTTCCACACCTGGTGGATCGGCGCCGACGTGATCGACCCGATGGCCATCGCCTTTTCCGGCAACCCGGATGCGGGCTGGTTCGGCTGGGCACAGGATGCCGAGCTGGAAGAGGCCCGCTCGGCCTTTGCCCGCGCCGCCACGCCGGAGGAGCGCAAGGAGATCGCCGCCAAGGTGCAGGAACGTCTCTGGGCGATCGGCGCCTCGGGCCAGCTGGGCCAGTTCTTCTCTCCCGTCGCTTACCGGAACAACGTCACCGGGCTGATCAAGTCGCCGGTGCAGTTCTTCTGGAACATCGCGGTCGAATAGACCTGACCGACACGCGCTGACACTTGGGGGGCGGCCTGTCCGCCTCCCAAGTCACGCCCCGGACCGGGATGACATGCCATGCTGCGCTACGTGCTCCTGCGGATCCTGTCGACCATCCCGGTGATGGTGATCGTCGCGCTCTTCGTGTTCCTGATGCTGCGCCTGGCGCCCGGCGACCCGGCGGCGGTGATCGCCGGCGACTATGCCACCGCCGAGGACGTGGCGCGGATCCGCGAGCAGCTGGGCCTGTCGGACCCCATCGTGGTGCAGTTCTTCCGCTGGGTCGGATCGCTGATGCAGGGCGATCTGGGCATCTCGATCTTCTCCGGCAAGCCGGTGTCCGAGCTGATCGCGCAGCGCATCGAGCCGACGCTGATGCTGGCGCTGACCACCATCACCTTCGCGGTGCTGGTCGCGGTGCCGCTGGGCACCCTCGCCGCCTTCAAGGCCGGCAGCTGGATCGACCGCTTCGTGATGCTGTTCTCGGTGGGCGGCTTCTCGATCCCGGTCTTCGTGCTGGGCTATATCCTGATCTACATCTTCTCGATGACGCTGAAGATCCTGCCCGTGCAGGGGTATCGCTCGCCCTTCACGGACGGGTTGGGGCCGTTTTTGCTGCACATCGCCCTGCCCAGCGTGACGCTCAGCGTGATCTTCATCGCCCTGATCTCGCGGATGACCCGCGCTTCGGTGATCGAGGTGCTGGAAGAGGACTACATCCGCACCGCCCGCGCCAAGGGCCAGTCCGAATACAACATCCTGATCCATCACGCGCTGCGCAACGCCGCGGTGCCGGTGGTCACGGTGATCGGCATCGGCATCGCGCTGCTGATCGGCGGCGTGGTGGTGACCGAGAGCGTGTTCAACATCCCCGGTCTCGGGCGGCTGGTGCTGGATGCGGTGCTGGCGCGCGACTATCCGATCATCCAGGGGCTGATCCTCTTCTTCAGCTTCATCTACATCGTCATCAACCTGCTGATCGACCTCAGCTACACGCTCTTCGATCCGAGGATACGCTACTGATGGCCGATCCGGCGACCGCCCCCCGCGACCTTCCCGCCGAGCTGAGCCTGGCGCGCCTGGCGCTGCGCAACCGCAGCGTCTACTGGGGCGGGCTGCTGTTGTGCATCATCGTCGTGGTGGCGATCGTCGGCCCCTATTTCACCGCCGAACCCTCGGCGCTGAACCCGACCAACCGGCTGAAACCGCCGGGGCCGAACGGGGTTTTCGGCACCGACATGCTGGGCCGGGATCTCTTCAGCCGGGTGATCAACGGTGCGCGGGTGTCGCTTGTCGTGGGCCTCGCGGTGGCGGTGATCGCGGTGTCGATCGGCCTCTTCCTGGGCCTCATCGCCGGCTATATCCGGGTGATGGACGCGCTGATCATGCGGGTGATGGACGGGCTGATGTCGATCCCCGCGATCCTGCTGGCCATCGCGCTGATCTCGCTCTCGGGCGCGACGCTGACCACGGTGGTGATCGCCATCGTCATCCCCGAGATCCCGCGCGTGGTGCGGCTGGTGCGCGCCGTGGTGCTGACCGTGCGCGAGGAGCCCTATGTCGAGGCCGCGATCTCGGTCGGAACGCGCGTGCCCACCATCATGGCGCGGCACGTCCTGCCCAACACCATCGCGCCGCTGATTGTGCAGGCCACCTATATCTGCGGCTCGGCGATGCTGACCGAGGCGATCCTGGGCTTTCTCGGCGCCGGCATCCCGCCCGAGATCCCCTCCTGGGGCAACATCATGTCCGAGGGGCGGACCTTCTTCCAGCTCACCCCCTGGATCATCTTCTTTCCCGGTCTGGCGCTGGCCGCGACCGTCTTGGCGGTGAACATCGTCGGCGACGGGCTGCGCGACACGCTGGATCCGCGGATCGCGAGGAACATGCGCTGATGTCCGTGCTCGAGATCGAAAACCTCAGCGTGTCCCTGCCGAAAGGCGCCGACCGAAAATTCGCCATCGAGGACATCACGCTGAGCGTCGGGCGCGGCGAGATCGTCTGCGTCGTCGGCGAAAGCGGCTCGGGCAAGTCGGTGACCGCCTTCTCGGTGATGGGCCTTGCAGACCGCCGCGCGCTGACCCCGGTCGCCGGCGAGATCCGGCTGGAGGGCGAGAACCTGCTGGAGGCCAGCGACGCCCACCTGCGGAGCTTGCGCGGCGAGAAGATGGCGATGATCTTCCAGGAGCCGATGACCGCGCTGAACCCGGTGCTGCGGGTCGGCGACCAGATCGCCGAGATGCTGGAGATCCACGAGACCCTCTCCGCCTCCGAGCGCCGCGCCCGGGTGATCGCGGCGATGCAGGACGTGCGCCTGCCCGATCCCGAGAAGATGTACGGCTCCTACCCGCACCAGCTCTCGGGCGGCCAGCGACAGCGGATCATGATCGCCATGGCGCTTGTGCTGGAGCCGGTGCTGCTGATCGCGGACGAGCCGACCACCGCGCTCGACGTCACCACCCAGGCGCAGATCCTCAAGCTGATCAAGGACATCCAGACCCGCAAGGGCATGGGGGTGCTGTTCATCACCCATGATTTCGGGGTGGTGGCCGAGATCGCCGACCGGGTGGCGGTGATGCAGAACGGGCGCATCGTCGAGCAGGGCGAGGCGGGGGCCGTTCTCGGAGCGCCGTCCCACCCCTATACGCAGATGCTGATCGGCGCGGTGCCCTCGATGACCCCGCCGGAACGCCAGCCGGCCACCGGCAAGATCGCGCTCGAGACCCGCGGGCTCGGCAAGACCTATGGCAGCCCCGGCCTCTTCGGAACCGGCCGAACGGTGCACGCGGCGCAGGCGGTGAACCTGACCGTGCGGCGCGGCGAGACCCTCGGCATCGTCGGCGAGTCCGGGTCGGGCAAGTCCACCGTGGCGCGCTGCGTGATGCGGCTGATCGATCCCACCTCGGGCGAGATCCTGATCAACGACGAGAACATCGCGACAATGCGCGAGGGCCGGCTGCGCGCCCATCGGCGCGACATCCAGATCGTCTTCCAGGACCCCTATCGCTCGCTCAACCCGCGCCGCACCGTCGGCCAGTCCATCGTCGAGGGGCCGATGAATTTCGGGATCGGCCGCGACGAGGCAAGGGGGCGCGCCGAGGAGCTGATGCGCGTCGTCGGCCTCGCGCCCGATGCGCTGGAACGGTTCCCGCACCAGTTCTCGGGCGGCCAGCGCCAGCGCATCTGCATCGCCCGCGCCCTCGCCATGGAGCCGGTGATCCTGATCGCCGACGAGGCGGTCTCGGCGCTGGACGTGTCGGTGCAGGCGCAGGTGCTCGACCTGCTCGACGACGTGCGCAAGCGCTTCGATCTGGCGATGCTGTTCATCACCCACGACCTGCGGGTCGCCGCCCAGATCTGCGACCGGATCATGGTGATGAACCAGGGCGAGGTGGTCGAAAGCGGCCCCACGGCGGCGGTCTACGCAAACCCGCAGCAGGACTATACCAAGGCGCTGCTGGCCGCGGCGCCGGGGCATCACGCGCGTTTCGCGTGACCCCGGACCCCGGACGCGCCGCCGAACAGGGGCATGCTTCCCGAAGTCAGCATCCGTTTATCGGAATACCCCTTCAAGGGTCTCCCCGGGGCGCAGCCCCGGATCGCGCCCGACCCGCCCCCCAGGGCGGGCGCGATTGCGCCCACCCTCGGCCCGGGCGCGATCCTCAGTGCGATTGCGGGCGTGCTCCGCGAGACTGATCCGTCCATCCACGCAAGATTGGGGCGCTTCGCAGATGCGTCCCGGTCCACCCCGCAAGCGACGCCGAACCGAACCCGCCGTCACCTCTGCTTGACCCGCTCCGAGGGCGCGACGGAGGGCGCGCCTCGGTGCAGGCGACACGGCGCATCCGCAAGAAGGTATCGCGACCTAGATGTCGAAGAACACCGTTTCGTCTTCGCCCTGCAACCGGATGTCGAAGCGGTAGACGGGCTTGCCGTCCCGCGTCTCGCGCCGGGCGATCAGGGTGGCGCGGCGGTTCTCCCACTCGATCAGGTTCAGCACCGGGTCGGCGGCGTTGGCCTCGGCCTCGTCGCTGAAATAGAGCCGCGTGTTCAGCCCGATGTTGATCCCGCGCGCCACGATCCAGAGGCTGATATGCGGCGCCATCAGCCGGCCGTTCCGGCCCATCACCGGGCCGGGCTTGACCGTGTCGAAGCCCCAGTCGCCGGTCTCGAAGTCGGTGATCACCCGGCCCCAGCCGCGAAACCCCTCCTCGACCGCGCCGCCGCCCTCGGGATGGGCATGGACCCCGGCGCCGTTGGCCTGCCAGGCCTCGATCAGCACGTCCTTGACCGGCGATCCGGTGCCGTCGATCACCACGCCCTCGATGCGGATGCGCTCGCCCTTCGCGTTCGGCCCGGCGATGTCCCAGCCCAGCTCCTGGCGGTAGATGTCGAACCCCGCGGCGCCGGGCGCCAGCCCGATATGGACGTAAGGTCCGGCGGTCTGCGACGGAGTTTCCTTCAGATAATGCAGGTCCTGCGGCATGAATATTCTCCTTTTGTCGCGTTTCCGAACCGGAAAACCGGTTCCCACTTTTCCTGGAAACGCTTCAGTTCCCTTCCAGACGGTTCTCGAACAGCGTCGAGCGGCGGCCGCGCAGCACGATGTCGAACTTGTAGGCGATGGTATCGAGCGGGATCGTCGCGTTCATGTCGAGCCTCGCGATCAGCTGCTCGATGGCCTGCGGATCCGGGATGGTGTTGACGATCGGGCATTGCGCGATCAGCGGGTCACCCTCGAAATAGAGCTGGGTGATCAGCCGCTGGGCAAAGCCGGTGCCGAAGATCGACAGGTGGATATGCGCCGGGCGCCAGTTGTTCACCCAGTTGCGCCAGGGATAGGCGCCGGGCTTGACGGTGCGGAAATAGTAATAACCGTTCTCGTCGGTCAAGGTCCGCCCGCAACCCCCGAAATTGGGATCGATCGGCGCGAGGTACGTGTCCTTCTTGTGCCGGTAGCGCCCGCCGGCATTGGCCTGCCAGGCCTCGACCAGGGTGTTCGGCACCGGGCGCGCGTTCTCGTCCAGGACCCGGCCATGCACGATGATCCGCTCGCCGATGGGCATCTCGCCCGGCTTGGCGTAGTTCAGGATCAGGTCGTTGTCGATCGGATCGACGTCGCCATGTCCGAAGACCGGCCCGGTGATCTCGGAGACCGAGTTCTGCAGGCTGATCAGCGCCAGGCGCGGCGAGCGCGCGACGCTGGTCTTGTAGTCCTTCGTGTAGGCGGGCGGCTGCCACTCGCGATCCCGCTGGTAGAATTCGCCGGGGGTCGGCATGTCGGTGTCTCCTCTCTGCGCCGGGCTCTCACCCGGCCATGTCCTGGTCCATCTCGTCATAGGTCGCCTTGGCCAGCTTCAGCGCCTGGTTGGCGCGCGGCACGCCGGCATAGATCGCGACGTGCTGGAAAGCCTCCAGAACGTCGGTGCGGCTGGCCCCGGTGCGCGCGGTGGCGCGGATGTGCATCGGGATCTCCTCGAAGTTACCCAGCGCCGCCAGCAGCGCCAGGGTCAGCATCGACCGCTCGCGGTCGGTGATCCCGTCCGAGGCCCAGACCGTGCCCCAGGCGGCCTCGGTGATCAGCGCCTGGAACGGCGTGTCGAGATCGGTCCGGCCGGCCTCGGCCCGGTCCACATGGGCATCGCCCAGGATCTTGCGGCGGACCGTCATGCCGGTGTCGTAGCGCTCGGTCATCGTCATCGATCCTTTCGCGCCCCAGTCAATAGGGCAGCCCGACATAGTTCTGCGCCATCGCGCTCTGCGCCGCGCGGTTCGAGCGCAGGAACTCGATCTCGGCGCGCTGCATCTTCAGATCGAAGGGCGACTGGTCGGGGAAGCGGTGCAGCAGGTTGGTCATCCACCAGCTGAACCGCTCGGCCTTCCAGATCCGCGCCAGCGCCTTTTCCGAATAGCGGTCGATGCCCTCGGTGTCACCGGTCTCGAACACCTGCACCAGCCCGTGATAGAGGTAGTGGATGTCGCTGGCGGCGGTGTTCAGCCCCTTGGCGCCGGTGGGCGGCACGATATGGGCGGCATCCCCGCAGAGGAACAGCCGGCCCCAGCGCATCGGCTCGGTCACGAAAGAGCGCAGCGGGGCGATGGATTTCTCGATCGACGGGCCGGTGACCAGCGCCTCGGCGGCCTCGGCCGGGATCCGGCGCCGGAGCTCGTCCCAGAACATCTGATCGCTCCAGTCGCCCGGTGCGTCGGAGAGCGAGCACTGGATGTAATAGCGGCTGAGATGATCGTTGCGCATCGAGCAGAGCGCGAAGCCGCGCTCGGAACTGGCATAGATCAGCTCGTGATGCACCGGCGGGGTTTCCGAGAGCACCCCGAGCCAGCCGAAGGGATAGAGCTTCTCGTATTCGCGGCGCACGTCCAGCGGGATCGTCTGCCGGCTGACCCCGTGGAACCCGTCGCAGCCGGCGACATAGTCGCAATCGATCCGCTGCGCCGTCCCGTCCACCTGGTAGGTCACGTAGGGCTTGTCGCTGTCGGCACCGTGGATCTCGACCTGATCGACGTTGAACACGATCTGCCCGCCCATCTTCTCGCGCGCGTCGTAGAGATCTCGGGTCACCTCGGTCTGGCCATAGACCACCACCGAGGTGCCGGTATGCTCCTTGAAATTGATGCCGAACTGCTCGTCGCCATAGGAGATCACGGTGCCGTCATGGATGAAGCATTCGCGGTCCATCCGCTCGGCCACGCCGGCCTCGCGCATCAGGTTGACGAAGCCGACTTCGAGGATGCCGGCGCGGATGCGGCCCAGCACGTAGTCGCGGGTCTTTCGCTCGAGCACCACCGTGTCGATGCCCTTGCGGTGCAGAAGTTGCGACAGCAGCAGGCCGGACGGACCGCCCCCGATGATGGCCACTTGTGTTTTCATGCGACATTCCTCCTGTGCCCAGATAGACTGATCCAAACGGGGAAGTAAAATGAGCATTTCGCCGTTTTAGTTACCGCAAGGGGAAAGCAATGATCGACCGGCGCATCAAGTTCCGCCACATCCAGTGCTTCGTCGAGATCTGCCGCGAGAAGAGCATGAAGGCGGCGGCCGCCAAGCTGTTCCTGACCCAGCCGGCGATTTCCAAGACGCTGCGCGAGCTCGAGGAAATCCTCGGCGCGGCGCTGCTGACCCGCAGCCGGGCGGGCGTGGCGCTGACCCCGCAGGGCGAGGTGTTCCTGCATTTCGCGCAATCCTCGCTGGCGGCCCTGCAGCAGGGGTTGCAGGGCGTCGAGGAAGCCGGGGCGCAGGGCGAGATGCGCCTGTCTGTGGGCGCCCTGCCCTCGGTCGCGGCCCGGCTGATGGCGCCGGTCGCCTCGGAATTCGCGCGCCTCGCGCCCAACGTGGTGCTGCAGATCGTGGACGGGCCCCATGCCTATCTGGTCGACCGGCTGCGGCTGGGCGATCTCGACCTGGTGATCGGCCGGCTGGGGCGGCCCGAGACGATGCAGGGCCTGTCCTTCACCCAGCTCTACAGCGAGGCGGTGGAGTTCGTGGTGCGCGCCGGCCACCCGCTGCTGGAGCGCCCGGACCTGAAGGAGATCGGGTGCTTCCAGGTGATCTATCCGCCGAAGGGATCGGCGATCCGGCCGCTGGTCGAGCGGTTCCTGATCGCCCACGGCGTGGGCGAGATCCCAAACCGGATCGAGACCGTTTCGGGCGCCTTCGGGCGGGTCCACACCCGCCGCAGCGACGCGGTCTGGATCATCTCGGCGGGGGTGGTGGCCAACGAGATCGCCGACGGGCATCTGGTGCCGCTGCCCTTCGACACGGCCATGACCCAGGGCCCGGTGGGGCTGATGACGCGCCCCGGGGACGTGGCGTCGTCCGCCGAACAGGTGTTCCGTATCGCGGTAGGCACCGTCATCGCGCGGGCGGGGCTGGAGACCGGCGCCGGCGTGGATCAGGAGTCGGCGGGTTAGGAAGACGGCGCTTGCCGGTAGACTCCACCTCCCCCGGTGAGGATCAATCACGACCCGGGGGGCGGCATGGTTCTTGCCGGAAAAGCCTAGCCCTGCGCAGAGGATCGCGCCCGGCCCGAGGGTGGGCGCAGTCGCGCCCGCGTCGCGCCGAAGGCGCGCTTTGCGCGAGGCGGGGCGGGTCGGGCGCGATCCGGGGCTGCGCCCCGGAACGTCATATGGCTTGGTAAACCTGAACAGGCTTAGCTTGCAGAGATTTCTCGCATGATTCGCTTTAGCTCCGGGGCTAAGGATGCGTGCCCACAAGCGCGTGTTCCGAAAGTGCGATTCCGGGCGTGCGCTTCAGAGATGTCTGCGGAGCCTTGAAGGCGAAACGGCACATCCTGCGCCGGGTCGCCCCTTTCGGGCCTTCGCTATGATACCTTTTCAACGCCGGGCCGTCGCCTTACCCGCCCTTGATGCGCTGCATCAGATAGACCTCGCTATTGGGCTTCACCGGCTCGGTGCGGGTGCTGGCGATGACCCGCCCGTCCACCGCCACCGAGACCCCGCCGTCGATGATCTCCTCCAGCTCGGGGCAGGCTTCGACCAGCGCGTCGAGCATCTCGCCCACGGTCTCGGCCTCGACCTCGATGCTCTCGCGCCCGCCGGCGCGGGCGCGCAGGCCGGACCAGAGATGGACCTCAACCACCGCGCTGCCTTTCCAGCGCCTCCAGGATGCGCGGCGGCGACATCGGCAGCTCGTGCAGGCGCACGCCGGCCGCCGCCGAGACGGCGTTGGCAATCGCCGCCAGCGGCGGGCAGATCGAGGTCTCGCCGACCCCGCGCACCCCGTAGGGATGGCCCGGGTTCGGCACCTCGACGATCACCGTGTCGATCATCGGCAGATCGCTGGCGACGGGGATGCGATAGTCGAGGAAGACCGCGTTCTGCAGCCGTCCGTCCTCGCCATAGATGTATTCCTCGTTCAGCGCCCAGCCGATGCCCTGCGCCGCGCCGCCCTGGAACTGGCCCTCGACATAGGTGGGGTGGATCGCCTTGCCGGCATCCTGCACCACCGTATAGCGCACCACCGCGGTCTTGCCGGTCTCGGGATCGACCTCGGCATCGACGATATGGGTGGCGAAGCTGACCCCGGCGCCCTCGGGGGTCGCCTCGAAATGGCCGACGATGGGCCCGCCGGTGGCGCCCATGCTGGCGGTGATCTCGGCGATGGGCAGCGGGTCGAAATCGCCGGCGTTCGGCCCGGACGGCACCGCGCAGCCGTTCTCCCACTTCACCGCATCCTCGGGGATGCCCCATTTCGCCGCCGCCCGGCCGCAGAGCTTGCGCACCGCGTCGCGCGCCGCCTGGATGGTGGCCAAGCCGCTGGCATAGGTCACCCGGCTGCCGTGGCTGACCTCGTTGTAGCCCAGCGAGGCGGTGTCGGCGATGGTCACCCGCACGTTCTCGTAGGGGATGCCCAGCTCCTCGGCGGCCATCAGCGCCATCGAGGCGCGGCTGCCGCCGATATCGGGGGTGCCGACCATCAGCTGCGCCGAGCCGTCCTCGGACAGCGCCAGCGACACCGAGGTCTCGCCGCCGAAGTTGAACCAGAAACCGCAGGAGACGCCGCGCCCCTGCCCCGGCTTCAGCGGCGCCGAGTAATGCGGATGCGCCTTCGCGGCCTCCAGCGTCTCGACGAGGCCGATGCGCTGGAACTTCGGGCCATAGCTGGCGCGGGTGCCCTCGCGGCTGGCATTCTTCAGCCGCACCTCGATGGGATCAAGCCCCAGCTGGTTGCAGAGCTCGTCGATCACCGATTCCGTGGCAAACGCGGCCATCGGCGAGCCCGGCGCGCGATAGGCGGCCTGCTTGGGCCGGTTCGACATCACGTCATAGCCGACCTGTTTCAGGTTCGCGACGTTGTAGGGCGCGAAGGCGCACATGGCGGTCATGTCGGCGGGCGCGCCGGGAAAGGCGCCGCCCTGCAGGCGGAAGGTGCCCTGCATCGCGGTGATGGTGCCGTCCTTCTTCATGCCGACCTTCACGTCCATCGAGGTCGAGGCGGTGGGACCGGTCGCCCGGAACACTTCCGAGCGCGACATCACCAGCTTGACCGGCCGGCTGGTCTTGCGCGAGAGCGCCAGCGCCACCGGCTCGATGAAGACCGTCGTCTTGCCGCCGAAACCGCCGCCGATCTCCGAGGCGGTGACGCGCAGCGCGCTCTGCTCGGTCCCCAGCAGCGCGGCGCAGATCTTCTGCACGTTCCAGTGGCCCTGCGTGCAGCACCACAGCTCGCCCTTGCCGTCGCCGCCCATCTGCGCGAGGCACGCATGCGGCTCGATATAGCCCTGGTGCGTGGCCTCGGTGCGGAAATGGTCCTCGATCACCAGGTCGGCCTCGGCGAAACCGGCCTCGACATCGCCGCGCCCGCTTTCGTGATAGCGCACGACGTTGGGATGCAGCCCGGGCGGGACCGAGGCATCGGCGGCCCCCTCGCGGATCACCGGCGCGCCTGTCGCCATCGCCGCGTCGACATCGGTGACATGCGGCAGCACCTCGTATTCGACCTTCACCAGCTTGGCCGCATCGCGGGCGATCAGCGCCGAGGTCGCGGCCACCGCCGCCACCGCGTGCCCGTCATAGAGCGCGGTCTTGTCCGCCATCACGTTCTCGAGGATGTTCCACATCTCGCCGGTCAGGCCGGTGGCGAAATCGGCGCGGGTGACAACCGCCTTGACGCCGTCCAGCGCCTCGGCGGCGGACGTGTCGATCTTCAGGATGCGGGCATGGGCATGGGGGCTGCGCACGATGGCGGCGTGCAGCATGCCGGGCGCGGTGACGTCGGCGCCGAAGCGGGCGCGCCCGGTCACCTTGTCCACGCCATCGGGCCGGTCGGGGGAGGTGCCCACCTGCTTGAAGCTGCGGCCCTCGCCCTCGAGCATGGCCTTCCCGGTCTGGGGTTTGTACTCGTCCAGTGCCATCACGACGCCTCCCGCATGTCCGCCGCCGTGTCCATCACGGCGCGGATGATCTTGTCATAGCCGGTGCAGCGGCAGAGATTGCCCGCCAGCCAGTAGCGCACCTCGGTCTCGGTCGGATCGGGGTTGCGCTCGAGCAGCGCCTTGGTGGCGACCAGGATGCCCGGCGTGCAGATGCCGCATTGCAGGGCGGCATACTCGATGAACTTCTGCTGCAGCGGATGCAACTCCTCGCCATTGGCCATGCCCTCGACGGTGGCGATCTCGCGGCCCTCGGCCTCGGCGCCCAGCACCAGGCAGGAACAGACCAGCCGCCCATCAAGCGTCACCGAGCAGGCGCCGCAATCGCCGGTGCCGCAGCCCTCCTTGGCGCCGGTCAGGTTCAGCCGGTCGCGCAGCACGTCGAGCAGCGTCTCGCGCGCGTCGCACAGGAATTCCACCGCATCGCCGTTCACGGTGGTGGTGACGTGGATCTTGCTCATGCTCTGGCCCTCGCGCGGTCATAGGCTATCCGGGCGGCGCGCTTCGCCAGAACGCCGGCCACATGGGTGCGGAACTTGACGGTCCCGCGCTTGTCGTCGATCGGCTTGCAGGCGTCTGCTGCCGCCGTCGCCAGCGCCTCCAGCGCGGCCTCGTCAAGGGTCGTGCCGATCAGCGCCTCGGCCGCCTCGGGCACCAGCAGCGCGGTGGGCGCCACCGCCCCCAGCGACACCCGCGCCTCCGAAATGGTGTCGCCGTCGAGCCGCAGGTTGACCGCGCAGCCGACCACGGCGATGTCCATCTCGGTGCGCGGGATGAAGCGCAGATAGGCATCCCCGCCCCGCGCCCCGCGCGCCGGAACGTGCAGCGCCGAGATCAACTCGCCCGGCTTGAGGCTGGTCTTTCCGGGGCCGGTGGGGATCTCGGTGACCGGCACCTGGCGGGTGCCCTGCGGCCCGGTGACCGAGGCGATCACCCCGGCCGCGAACATCGCCGGCACCGAGTCGGCGGCGGGCGAGGCGTTGCAGAGATTGCCGGTCAGCGTGGCGCGGCCCTGGATCTGGGTCGAGCCGACGAGGTCCATCGCCTCGACCAGCCCCGGCCAGTCGGCGCCGAGCTCGGGGTGCTCGGACATTTCGGCCCCCGAAACCGCGATGCCGATGCGCCAGTCGCCATCCGCCTCGCGGGTGATGCTGCGGACGCCTTCGATCTTCTTGACGTCGATCAGCGTGTCGGGCGTGACGATATCGGCGCGCAGCTGCACCAGAACGTCGGTGCCGCCCGCCAGGAACCGCGTGGTCCCGCTGGCCGCGCCGGCAATGGCGACGGCATCCTCGAAACTGCCCGGGCTGTGATACTGCATGGCCCATCCCCCCAAATTGACCGGAATTCCGGCACCAGTGTTAGACCAAGCTCCGGCCATGGTCCACCGCTACCATCGGCCCTCGCGCGTGGTCCGGCGCGGCGGCCGCTCAGCGCCCCGGCAGCCACAGCGCCAGGGGCGGGAACACGATCAGCAGGGCCACGACGCAGAGCGAGCAGAAGATGTAGGGCATCGCCGAGAGATAGATGTCGCGCATCGTGGTCTCGGGCGGCGCCACCCCCTTCATCACGAAGAGCAGCAGCCCGAAGGGCGGGGTGGTGAAGCTGATCTCGAGCGCCAGGAGCATGATCAGCCCGAACCAGACCGGATCGAAGCCGAGGCTCGCGGCCAGTGGGAAGAAAATCGGCACGGTCAGCAGCATCATGCTGATCTGCTCCATGAACATGCCGAGCAGCAGCAGCACCCCGAACATCACCAGCAGCATGGCGACCGGCGCCAGATCGAAGCCGGTGGCCCAGCCGATCAGCCCGCGCGACGCCCCCGAGAAGGCCAGAAGCTGGCTGAACGTGGCCGAGCCGAAGACGATGAGATAGGCCATCAGCGTCACTTTCAGCGCGCCGACCACCGACTTGCGCATCGCCTCCCAGGTCAGGCAGCGGAACGCCACCGCCAGGATCAGCACGCCCAGAGCGCCGAAGGCCGCGGCCTCGGACGGGGTGACGAGACCGGCGACCATCATGATCACGATGATCACCATGACGCTGAGCATCGGCACCACGTCGCGCACCAGCAGCAGCAGCTTGGCGGCCAGCGGCATCGGCACCACGTCATAGGCCGGGGCGGCCTCGGGATCGATGCGGGTCTGCACCCAGATCATCGCGATGTAGAACCCTGCCAATACCAGCCCCGGCACGATCCCGGCGATCAGCAGCGCACCCACGTCGATCTGCGCCAGCGTCGCCAGCAGCACCGCCAGCGCCGAGGGCGGGATGATGATGGCCAGGCCCCCGGTGCCCAGGATCGGGCCGATCGACATGTGCTTCTTGTAGCCGCGCGCGATCATCTCGGGCACCATCAGCGAGCCGAGGAGCGCGGTCGATCCCATCGAGGAACCCGAGAGGGTCGAGAAGCCGGTGCCGCCCAGGACGGTGACATAGGAGAGCCGCCCGGGGAGCCGCCCCAGCAGCCGGTCGATGGCGTTGAACATCCGCCCGCCGAGGCCGGTGTGAAAGAAGATCTCGCCCATCAGCAGGAACAGCGGGATCGGCACCAGCGCGAAGCTGGTGAGCGATCCCAGCCCGTTGTTGAGCAGCTGCGCGATGCCGCGCTCGCCGCCCATGAACACCCAGGCGCCGACGATGTTGGCCGCCAGGAAGGCCAGCGCCACCGGCATCCCCACCGCCATCAGCGCCATGATCGTGCCCAGCAGCAGGGCCAGCGCCTGGTACCACTCCATTATTCGTGGATCCCCGCTTCGCCCGAGTGCATGAGGTCATCCCCGAAGACGAAGCGCGAGAACTCGACCGCCATCATCGCGAAGGCGACGGGGAACGAGATCGTCAGGATCCAGCGCGGGAAGTAATAGGCGCGCACGTCATAGTCGGCGCGCGCGATATTGGTCAGGAAAAGCTCGCCGCCGTACCAGGCCAGGATCAGGCTGACCGCGACGCAGGCCAGCGCCACGAGACGGCTGATGACGCGGCGCGCCCGCGCCGGCAGAACCGCGGTGACCAGTTCGATATGCACATGCCCCTTGACCCGGACCAGCCAGGGCGCGCCGAGCATGGTCATGTAGAGCAACGCGTATTCGGACGAGGTGAAGAGCCAGGCAAAGGGCTGGATGCCCAGATTGCGCATGGTGACCGAGGCGATGGTCGAGACCCCCAGCCAGACCAGCATCGCGCCCGCGATCCCGGCCATGCCGTAAAGGAGCATCAGGTAGAGGCGGGAGAGATGCCGCATCGGGGCCTCGCGGGTGCTGCTTGCGTTGACCGGCCCGCCCCCGTGCAGGGACGGGCCGCCGATCTCGCCCGCCTACTGGTCGCGGGCCGGATCGTAGAAGTGCTCGATCAGCGCGTCGTACTGCCCGTCGCCCTGCGGGCTTTCCGCCATCAGCGCCTTCATCCGGTTCCAGGTGGTCTCGCGGGCCGCCGCAAGGTAGTTGGCGCGGGCCTCGCCCTGCAACTCGATCACCTTCATGCCGCCTTCGTCCAGCGCGGCGAAATCGGCGTCGCGCTTGAGCTTGAGCGCCTCGACGCTGGATTTCTCGTGGGCGATGGCCACGTCCTGAAGGATCTGCCGGGCCTCGTCCGAGAGGCTGTTCCACTTCTCGAGATTGACGATCACGCCGAGATCGGTCGAGAAGAAGCAGGGCTCGATCCGGTAGTTCAGGAACTCGTTCCACTTCAGGTCGATCAGCCCGATCTGGGTCCAGCCGGTGGCATCGACCACGCCGCGCTCGAGGCCCGAATAGACGTCAGTCGTCGGCAGGTCGATCACCTGGGCGCCCAGGTAGTCGGTGAAGAAGGCGTTGTAGACCGCGTTGCCGCGCAGCTTGACGCCCGAGATGTCGAGATTGCCGTCCGCGTCCAGCTGCGGTTCGTTCTTCATCCACAGGTTGTAGCAGACCCCACTGTCGAACCAGCCGAGGTATTTCACCCCCATCTTCTCCTGGTGGATCTGGTCGATCAGCGCAATGCCGCCATTCTCGCGCGCCTCGATGGCGGTGAGGTTCGACGCCACCAGCGCGTCCTTCTCGGGCAGCGCCCCGCCATAGAACGAGCCCGGCGTGTAGACCATGTCGACGATGCCGTCGCGCACCGCGTCGGGCTGCTGGAACATGCCGATCGCCTCGGGGCCGCCGCGCACCTCGATCTGCACCACGCCCTTCCCGGCCTCGTTCACCTTGCCCACGAATTCGAGGAAGGACTTGGTATAGATCAGCGTCTCGGGAAAGGCGTGAACCGCGGTCAGCGTCTCCTCGGCCTGTGCCGCCGCGCCCACCAGGGTAGACATGGCGAGCAGACCGCCGAAAAATCTCGTTGTCATCTTCGTTCTCCTGTTTTTCCGGGGAACGCATCGTCCCCGCCCTGTTGCGGGCGGCTGCAAGCGCCGCCCTTCCTTGTTCCGGCCCCGGTCCGGGGACGGTTCCTATTCGGCGCGGGGCTCCCGCACGTCTCGGGCCGGCCAGACCCACGGCGCCGCCCGGCGGCGACGGTCGGCAAAGCCGGCGATCTCGGCCCTGTGGCTTGCGGTCAGGTCGATGTCGTCCCAGCCGTTGATCAGCTTGCGCTTCCAGATCGCGTCCAGCGCGAAATCGATGGCCTGCCCGGCGATGGTGACGGTGCCCACGGCCAGATCGATCCGCGCCGGCGCCGCGCCGCCGTTCAGTGCCGCGATCAGGCGCTCGACCGCGTCGGGCGAGACCTGCGCCGGCAGCAGTCCGTTGTTCACAGCATTGGCGGCAAAGATGTCTCCGAAGCTGGGCGCGATCACCGCGCGGATGCCGAAATCGGCCAGCGCATAGACCGCCGCCTCGCGCGACGAGCCCGAGCCGAAGTTGCGCCGCGCGACCAGCACGCTGGCCTCGGGATGCCGGTTCAGCACCATCTCCGGCCGGAGCGCGCCATCCGGATCGAAGCGCATGTCATGGAGCAGGAAGCCGCCATACCCGGCGCTGCGCGGCGCCGACATGAAGCGCGCCGGGATCAGCTGGTCGGTGTCGATGCCCTCCAGCGGCAAGGACACCGCCACTCCCTCGTGTCTCTCCCAGCCCGCCATCGGTCAGCCCCGCCCCTGCAGCAACGGGCGCACATCGGCGAGCGCGCCGGTCACCGCCGCAGCCGCGACCATCGCCGGCGACATCAGGTGGGTGCGCGCGCCGCGCCCCTGGCGGCCGCGGAAGTTGCGATTCGTGGACGACGCGCAGCGCTTGCCGGGCGCCACCACGTCGCCGTTCATGCCCACGCACATCGAACAGCCCGAGGCGACCCAGTCGAGGCCGGCCTCGGCAAAGACCCGGTCCAGCCCCTCGCGCTCGGCCTGGCGCTTGACCTGGGACGAGCCGGGCGAGACCAGGCCCGGCACCTTCGCCTTGCGGCCGCGCAGCACCAGCGCCGCCTGCCGCAGGTCCTCGATCCGGCCATTGGTGCAGGAGCCGATGAAGACCTGGTCCACCGGAACGCCGATCAGCGGGCGCCCCGGCTCCAGCCCCATGTACGCGAGCGCCGCCCGCGCCTGTGCCGCCTTGCGCGCGGGCCGGGTCGCGGGGTCGGGGATGCGGGCGGTGATCGGCAGCGCCTCCTCGGGGCTGGTGCCCCAGGTCACGGTCGGCGCCACAGCCTGCCCGTCGATCTCGATCTCGCGGTCGAATTGGGCCTCCGGATCGCTGCGCAACCCTTGCCACTGCGCCACCGCCGCCGGCCAGTCCGCGCCGGCGGGCGCGTAGGGGCGAGCCTCGAGATAGGCGACGGTGGTCTCGTCCGGGGAGATGACGCCGAAGCGTGCGCCGCCCTCGATGGAGAGGTTGCACAGCGTCATGCGCCCCTCCATCGACAGCGCGCGCACCGCCGGGCCGGCATATTCGATGGCATGGCCGCGCGCCCCGTCGGCGCCCAGCTCCGCGATCCAGTGCAGCGCCAGGTCCTTGGCGGTGACCGCCGGCGACAGGGTGCCGGAGACGCTGATGCGCAGGGTCTTCGGGCGGCGCTGCCAGACGGTCTGGGTGGCCAGCACATGCGCCACCTCGGTCGCGCCGATGCCGAAGGCCAGCGCGCCGAAGGCGCCATGGGTCGAGCTGTGGCTGTCGCCGCAGGTGATCGCGAGGCCCGGCAGGGTCAACCCCAGCTCGGGGCCGATCACGTGCACGATGCCCTGCCAGGGATCGCCGAGGTCGAATTCGCGCAGCCCGTGGGCCCGCGCATTGCCCCCGAGCGTCGCGATCATCCGCGCCACATCCGGATCGGCAACGTGGTCGCGGTCCCGCGTCGGCGCATAGTGATCGACCACCGCGAAGGTCAGCGCCGGTTCGGCCACCGGCAGCTGCCGCGCGGCGAGCCGGGCGAAGGCATGGTGCGAGCCCTCGTGCACCAGATGCCGGTCGATCCACAGCAGCGATGCGCCATCCTCGCGGCGCAGGATCTCGTGCGCGTCCCAGAGCTTGTCGATGAGGGTCGCGGGCGCGGTCATTCCGCCGCCTCGCGCGCCGCGGGATCGCTGATCACCGGCTGCCAGTGACGGGTGTTCTCGGCCCCGACGCGGGTCATCGTCATCTCGAGCCGGAAGAGATCGGCCCGGTAGAGCGCCGAGAGGTATTCGACCCCGCGCCCCTCTGCATCCCGCACGATCCGCCGTAGCGCCAGCAACGGCGCCCCGGTCGATACGCCCAGGGCCTCGGCCACGTCCGGCGCGGCCAGGGTCGCGGTCACCGACTGATGCGCCTCGGCCACCGTCACGCCGCTGCGCTCCAGCAGGCGGAAGAGCGGGGTCGTCGCCAGATCCGCCTCGGTATAGCTCAGCGCGATGTCCTCGGGCACATGGGTGGTCAGGTGCGAGAACGGCCGCCCCTCGATCAGCCGCACCCGCACCGCCGTCTGCACCCGCGCCGCGCCGTCCAGCGCCATCGCCTCGCGCACCGCCTCGGGCGCCGGGCCATAGGCGAAGGAGAGCAGCCGGGCGGTGGTGTCTCGGCCCATCTCGACCAGCTGCGGAATGAGCGTCGCGAAATCGGCGGTCACCGTGCCGGGGGCCGCCACCGGGCCGCGCACCACCGAGCCGCTGCCGGCGCGCTTCTCGATCAGACCGTCGGCGGCCAGCGCCTCCAGCGCCCGCCGCACGGTCACCCGCGACACGCCATGGATCTCGGCCAACCGCTGCTCGCCCGGCAGAGTCTCGCCACGCGCATAGCTGCCGCCGGCGATCGCATCGCCCAGCAGAAGATAGACGCGACGCGCCTTTCCTCCCTCGGGCAGCCCTGCCTTCTCCGTCGCGGCCACTCTGCGCTCCCGTCCCGCTCAGTCCCCGATCCTGCCGACACCGTATCAGCGAAACCCCGGAAATCAAGAATTGTCGACTTCCGGAACGCAAATTGTTGATCTTCCCACATGACTTTTTTTGTATTACCAACCATACAGGTTTCGGAGGAAAGCCCCATGCCGGTGATCGAGGCGCATGTCCT
>JAGRMU010000048.1:3664-5440 GCA_020441165.1 Sedimentitalea sp. | reverse complement strand
GAAAGGTCGCAACGTGCTCTAGGAGAGACCGACCACAACCGCTCGAATACCGCGACGATGAATCCGCGCCCAATGCGCCATGCCTGACGTCAGCGCGGACTTACGCGCCATGCGCTGCTTCAAGCAGCAGCAGAGGTTCCCTGTCCTCTCCCTCGATCCGGCCGAGGTAGTCGCGCCCGTGGACATCGCGGGCGATCAGCGTTTCGGCCAGGCTCGGCACCGAGGCCATCCTGTGCCGCACTTCCGACAGCAAACCGCTCACGTCACGCGAGGCCTCGGCGGCATCCCCGAAGCGCTGAAGAAGCCTGTCCTGGGGCAGCTCTTGAGCAATCTCCCGATAGCTGGCGAACAGGGTGCGCGCCCGCTCGGCAGCGCGCTCCTTTTCGTCGAGCCAGATCAGGCCCTTGATCTGTGCGCTGCCACAAAGCGACAAGGCCGCGAACAGCTGCTTCAGGAAGGCGGGGTCGATGGTCTCGCGGCGTCCCACATAGCGGATGCCGATCACGATCTCGCCAAACGCGTCGTGCAAGGCGCGCTCGCTGTTGCGAACCTCTGGAGTGGGATCGCGGATCAGGCGCGCCTCGTCGAGCCGCTGCAATTGGACCTCGACCCTCTTCAACGTGTGGTGCAGATCCCAATCTTCGCGTTTGGCGAGGTTGGCCTCGAATTTCGACTCGATCCGCTCCAGCGAACGGTCGATGCCGGTCAGCCGGCCGAGGATCATCGCGGTGCTCGCGGCCGTCACGCCGATCCCCGCCACCGAGGTGATCAGGGTGGCCGCCTGCATCGCCTGCATCCCGCCCAGCATCGTCTCGATGACGCCAAGGCGCCCCTTGATCTGCTCGTTCTGGATCAGGGTGCCGATGCCGGTCACCGCCGACAGGGGGTCGGGCACAAGCCCTCCGACTGCGCCGAAGAGCTTGCCGGCCATCGTCTGGGTCACGCCGGTTTCCTGAAGATGCGCGATGATCTTCTTGGTGGCGGTATCGCGGACGATCATGCCGATCCGCTCGGCGGCTCCGGACTGAACCTGCATCACGAGGTTGTCGGGCACGTGCGCCAGGATGTGCGTGGCGGCGGAAATACTCATCTCAAATCCTCCAGGGCAGCAGGTCTGCGATCGCGGGCAGTATCCAGCTTCGCAAGATAACGGGTCCTCACGCTCGCCGCGTTTTGGGCAACCAGCGCCTGGGTCGCCCAGTCTTCGACATGGGCCTTGAACCTGCACCGCAAACTGGATGTGGCCCAACCGATGATGGCCGGCGAGGTGTACGATGCCACCAAAGCGAGGGCCGCGGCCGCCGAAAAGACCGGCCAGGAAAAGCTCACCACCACCCCGGTCGAGAAAAGCCCCAGAATGGCGGACGCGGTCGTCGTGGTCGCCATTCCGGTCGCGGCCGCCGCAGCGCCGACAGCCCCGGCCGCGATGGCCCCGCCGGCCGCGAGCGCCGCCCCTTCGTCGTAACCCAGCCCGCCAAACGCCGTCGCCCCTTCGATCTCCGAAATCGATTCTTCTACCGAGTCGCGCAACGATCGCTCCAGCCGTCGACTGAACATCACGACATCTGATTGCATCTTGCGCTGAACGTGCTGGCGCGCATCGGTTTCATAAAGAAGATCCCAGGCGCTGAGCGCATCGATCCGCTCCATCGCGGTCTGCACATATCGCTCGCAAGCCGCCCGGCACTCCTGATCTACGCGAAGCCGCTCGGCACTCCACCAGTCGAGCGTTTCGCTTTCCTGAATGAGAAAATCCAACTCAACGCCCAAACCATA
>JAGRMU010000048.1:0-3497 GCA_020441165.1 Sedimentitalea sp. | reverse complement strand
GCGTGAAACGCCGCCTCGAAGGCGCCGAAGCGTCCCTCGGCGATGGCGGCGCGCATCCCGCCCATCAGCTCCTGGTAATAGTGCAGGTTGTGCCAGGTCAGCAGCATCGAGCTGATGATCTCCTGCGACCGGAAGACGTGGTGCAGGTAGGCGCGGGAATAGCCGCGGCAGGCGGGACAGGTGCAGGCCTCGTCCAGCGGGCGCGGGTCGTCCTGGTGGCGGGCGTTCTTGATGTTCAGCACCCCGTGGCGGGTGAAAACCTGCCCGGTGCGGCCCGAGCGCGAGGGCAGCACGCAATCCACCATGTCGATGCCGCGCGCCACGGCGCCGACGATGTCGTCGGGCTTGCCCACCCCCATCAGGTAGCGCGGGCGATCCTCGGGCAACTGGCCGGGGGCGAAATCGAGACAGGCCAGCATCGCCTCCTGCCCCTCGCCCACCGCCAGCCCGCCCACCGCGTAGCCGTCGAACCCGATGGCGCGCAGCGCCTCGGCGCTCTCGGCGCGCAGGTCCTCCTCGAGCCCGCCCTGCTGGATCCCGAAAAGCGCATGGCCGGGCCGGTCCCCGAAAGCCGCCTTCGACCGTTCCGCCCACCGCATCGACAGCGCCATGCTCTGTGCGATCCGCGCCCGGTCCGCGGGCAGCGCCGGGCATTCGTCGAAGCACATCACGATGTCGGAGCCCAGCAGGCGCTGGATCTCCATCGACCGCTCCGGCGTCAGCTCGTGTTTCGAGCCGTCGATATGGCTCTTGAAGGTCACCCCGCGCTCGGTCAGCTTGCGCAGCCCGGCCAGGCTCATCACCTGAAAGCCGCCCGAGTCGGTCAGGATCGGTTTCGGCCAGTTCATGAACCGGTGCAGCCCGCCCAGCGAGGCGATGCGCTCGGCGGTGGGGCGCAGCATCAGGTGATAGGTATTGCCCAGCAGGATGTCGGCGCCGGTGGCGGCGACGCTTTCGGGCAGCATCGCCTTGACCGTGGCGGCGGTGCCCACCGGCATGAAGGCCGGGGTGCGGATCGTCCCGCGCGGGGTGCTCAGCGTGCCGGTGCGGACCTTGCCGTCCCGGGCCGCCAGCTGGAAGGTGACTCGGCTGCTCATGCCATTCCGATAGAGGGTTTCCGGCCCCTGTGCAAAGCCCCGAAACGCAACGGGCCCGTCCCGCGCGCGCCGCCCTTCCCCCGCAGATCATTGACCCCGCGGAAATTCCCGGCATAGTTGCGGCTCCTTGCCAGCGGGATCCCATGCCATGACCGAAGACCAGATCCTAGACCTCCTGAGCAACAGCGGCGTCTACCTGCTGGGCGCGCTCTTTCTGATCCTCGTCGTCCTCAAGGGCGTGCGGATCGTGCCGCAGGCCGAGAAGCACGTGGTCGAGCGTTTCGGGCGGCTGCATTCGGTGCTCGGGCCGGGGATCAACTTCATCGTGCCCTTCCTCGACCGCATCGCCCACAAGATCTCGATCCTCGAGCGTCAACTGCCCACCGCCACCCAGGACGCGATCACCAAGGACAACGTGCTGGTGCAGGTCGACACCTCGGTCTTCTACCGCATCACCGAGCCGGAAAAGACCGTCTACCGGATCCGCGACGTGGACGCGGCCATCGCCACCACCGTCGCCGGCATCGTGCGCGCCGAGATCGGCAAGATGGACCTGGACGAGGTGCAGTCGAACCGCGCCAGCCTGATCGCCACCATCAAGGCATCGGTCGAGGACGCGGTGGACGACTGGGGCATCCAGGTCACCCGCGCCGAGATTCTCGACGTCAATCTCGACCAGGCCACCCGCGACGCGATGCTCCAGCAGCTCAACGCCGAACGCGCCCGGCGTGCCCATGTCACCGAGGCCGAGGGCCGCAAGCGCGCGGTCGAGCTCAACGCCGATGCCGAGCTTTACGCCGCCGAGCAGACCGCCAAGGCGCGCCGCATCCAGGCCGATGCCGAGGCCTATGCCACCGGCGTCGTTGCCGCCGCGATCCAGGCCAATGGGCTGGAGGCGGCGCAATACCAGGTGGCGCTGAAGCAGGTCGAGGCGTTGAACGCGCTGGGTCAGGGCAGCGGCAAGCAGACGGTGATCCTGCCCGCGAGCGCGCTCGAGGCCTTCGGCGACGCCTTCGCCATGCTCAAGGGGCGCGGCGGATGAGCGCGGTCTGGTCGCTCTGGTGGCTGTGGCTGGCCGGCGCCCTGGTGCTGGCCATTGCCGAGGTGCTGTCGCCCGGCTATGTGTTCCTGGGCTTCGCGCTCGGCGCGCTGGCGGTGTCGATGCTGCTGCTGAACACCGGCCTGGACCTGTCGCTGCCCCTGCTGCTGCTGCTCTTCGCCGCCCTCAGCCTTGCCGCCTGGCTGATCCTGCGCCAGGTCTTCTCCCGGCCCACGGACCAGGTGAAGCGCTTCGAGGACGACATCAACGACTGACCTGCGAGGCCTGCGGACGCCGGCCCTGACCAGTCTTCCATGGAACCGCAACGCGACCTGCGCAGAACAATCCCGCAGCCCTCTGGACGCGGGCCGCGGGATTTCCTATATAATCAGTCAGGAACAAGGTTGAGGCGCGAATGACCCCCCCGATGACCCATGCCGCAGAACCGCTCGAAGGCGCGCCGCTGATCGCGCCATCGACGACCGATCATCCGCTTTACGAGCAGGTGGTCGAGGCTTGCCGCACCGTGTACGACCCCGAGATCCCGGTCAATATCTATGCTCTGGGGCTGATCTATACCATCGAGATCTCGGACGAGAACGAGGTCCGCATCGTCATGTCCCTGACCGCCCCGGGCTGTCCGGTGGCCGGCGAGATGCCGGGCTGGGTGGCCGACGCGGTCGAGCCGATCCCCGGCGTCAAGCAGGTCGACGTGCAGCTCACCTGGGAGCCGCCCTGGGGCATGGACATGATGTCCGACGAGGCCCGGCTGGAACTGGGCTTCATGTAAGGCGCGCCGCGCAAGCCTCTGAGGAAAGACGCAAACCATGTTCGGCATCCCCGGCAAACAGGCCGTCACCCTGACCCCGTCCGCGGCGGCCCAGATCAGGAAACTGATGGAGCGCGACGGCCGCGCCGGGCTGCGCATCGGCGTCAAGAAAGGCGGCTGCGCGGGCATGGAATACACCATGGACTATGTCCAGGCGGCCGATCCCAACGACGAGATCGTCGACCAGGACGGCGCCCGCGTGATCATCGCGCCGATGGCGCAGATGTTCCTCTTCGGCACCGAGATCGACTATCAGACTGGCCTTCTGGAAAGCGGTTTCCGCTTCAACAACCCCAATGTCTCCGAGGCCTGCGGCTGCGGGGAATCGATCAAGTTCAACGACATGACCCCCGCCGACAAGTAACCCGCGATTGTCCGCCCCGCCGCCGGATGCTACCAGTGAGGCACACCGGAACGGGGAGCGGGACATGCGCAGGAAACTGGCGGCGGGCAACTGGAAGATGCACGGCCTCGGCGCCGATCTGGCCGAGCTCGATGCCCTCGCCCGGGCCCATCCCGCGCCCGCCTGCGA
>JAGRMU010000313.1 GCA_020441165.1 Sedimentitalea sp. | reverse complement strand
TCGGGCGGCAGCAGCGGCGAGAAGGTGACGGTCGAGACCACGTATTTCGGCACCCCCAGCGGCAGCGCGGCGCAAAGATCGAGGGCCAGGTCGGTGCCCATCGTGCCGCCCAGAACGATCGCCCCGTCCACCCGCCCGGCGCGGTAGAGCTCCCGCGCCTTCGCGGCGGCGCCCCGGGCCATGATCTGCATCGCGGCGTTCTCGTCGGCGCTCGCGATCGCCTCCTCGATCGAGCTGCCCGCCGCCTCGGCCACTTCGTGCTTGGAGACATGCACCGGCGCGGACGGATCGCCGAGGACGCTGACATCCATGCTCAGCACGTCGCCGCCCTGGGCGCGGATCACCTGCGCCAGATAGGCCAGCTCGTCCTGCTTGGTGTCCCAGGTGCCGGCGACGAGGATGGTTTTCGGCTCGCTCATGCTGTCCTCCCCGCTCAGAGCTGGATCCAGGCGGTCTTCAAGTCGACATACTTGTCCAGCGCGTGCAGCGACTTGTCGTGCCCGTTGCCGGATTGACCGACCCCGCCCAGCGGCACGGTCATGTCGGCGCCGCCATAGGTGTTGACATGCACCACCCCGGCGCGGATGCCCGCGACCATGCGATGCGCGCGGCCGAGATCCGCGGTCCAGACCCCGGCGGCGAGGCCGTAGTCGGTGGCATTGGCCAGGGCCAGCGCCTCGGCCTCGGTCTCGAAACGCGTGACCGAAAGGACCGGGCCGAACACTTCCTGCCGGAAGAGCGTGGTCTCGGGCCGCACCTCGGCGACGACGGTCGGCGCCATGTAGGTGCCGCCGGTCTCCTCCAGGATGCGCCCCCCGCCGGTCACCACGCGGCCGCCTTCGGCGCGGGCGGTCGCAACGAAGCCGAGGGCGCGGGCCAGCTGCGCCTCGGAATTGACCGCGCCGATCTGGATGCCTTCGGCCAGCGGGTCGCCGACCCGCAGCGCCTCGGCCTCGCGGGCGAGCATCTCGAGGAAAGCATCATGGACCGAGGCCTCGACCAGCAGGCGCGAGCCGGCGACGCAGACCTGGCCGGAGTTGCGGAAGATGCCCGCCGCCGAAACCGTCGCGGCCCGCGCCAGGTCGGGCGCATCGGCGAAGACGATGTTGGGCGACTTGCCGCCCAGCTCCAGCCAGACCCGCTTGAGGTTCGAGCGCGCCGAGGCCTCGAGCAGACGCCGCCCGGTGGCGCCCGAGCCGGTGAAGGCCAGCACGTCGACGCCCATCGACGCGGCCAGCGCCGCCCCGGTTTCGACGCCCGGGCCGGTGACCACGTTCAGCACCCCATCCGGCAGCCCGCAGTCGCTGCAGATCTCGGCCAGGCGCAGCAGCGCCAGCGAGGCGGTCTCGGCCGGTTTCAGCACCACCGAATTGCCCATCGCCAGGGCCGGGGCGATCTTCCAGGCGCCGATCATCAGCGGGAAGTTCCAGGGCACGATGGCGCCGACCACGCCCACCGGCACCCGGTGCATGAGGCCCAGCACGTCGCCGGCGGTCGGCGCGATCTCGCCCGGCACCTTGTCCAGCGCCTCGGCGTAATAGCGAAAGCTGCCCGCCGCCGATCCCGGCTCGGCCTTCAGCGCCATCGCCAGTTCGGTGCCGTTGTCGCGCACCCCCAGCACGGCAAGCTCCAGCGCCTCGGCCTCGATGCGGTCGGCGATGGCGTGCAGCACCCGCTTGC
>JAGRMU010000312.1:7684-10724 GCA_020441165.1 Sedimentitalea sp. | reverse complement strand
GGTGCCGCCCTCCGGCGTGGGCACGGTGTTGCAGTAGTACTGGATGAAGCCGTCGCGGGCCATCTTCCAGTTGATCCCACATTCGGCCTTTCCGGGCGTGCCGAAGAGCTCGCGGAACTCGACCGTGCCGGCGAAGGGCTGCTCGGCATAGGTCGAGGCTTTGCCGAGGGTTTCGGTCAGGTAGTCCGAGAGCCCGCCGGGAAAGTGGAAGCTGGCCTCGAGCGGCGTCTCGCCGTCGTCGATCTCGGATTTCCAGCGGATCTCGACCCCCGAGAAGAGATAGGCCTTGGAGCGGATCGACTTGAAGAGGCGCGCGGGCTTGAAGCGGTGATGGCCGAAGATCTGCTCGTCGGCGTGGAAGGTCACCGTGGTGCCGCGCCGGTTGGGGGCAGCGCCGATCTGCTTGATCGGCCCCAGCGGCACCCCGCGCGAGAAGCGCTGCTCGTAGAGCTGCCGGTCGCGGGCGACCTGCACCACCATGCTGTCGGAGAGCGCGTTGACCACGCTGGCGCCCACCCCGTGCAGCCCGCCCGAGGTCTCGTAGGCCTTGCCCGAGAACTTGCCGCCCGCATGGAGCGTGCAGAGGATCACCTCCAGCGCCGATTTCTTGGGGAATTTCGGGTGCGGGTCGATGGGAATGCCGCGGCCGTTGTCGCGGATGGTGACCGAGTGATCGGCGTGCAGCTCGACCTCGATCCGGTTGGCGTGGCCGGCCACCGCTTCGTCCATCGAATTGTCCAGCACCTCGGCGACGAGGTGGTGCAACGCGCGCTCGTCGGTGCCGCCGATATACATGCCGGGCCGCTTGCGCACCGGCTCCAGCCCTTCCAGCACCTCGATCGAGGAGGCGTCGTAATCGGAGGATTTGGAAGGCGCTGCCTTGGTCAGAAGATCATCCATGCCGCTGCTCGTTGTTGTTTTGCGCGAGTATGGCAGGGGAGGCGGGGTTGGGAAAGGGTGAAGGTGGGTGCGCGGAGGCGTGGCCTCTCCACGATGCGACCAGATCGTCGAGGCAGGATATGCCGCGCGCCAGAGAGCCCGTCCGTCCGTTGAGCCGTAGGGCGGGGTTCACCCCGCCGCACCCCCCCCGAATGAACCCGTAGGGCGGGGTTCACCCCGCCGCCCCGCACTCGCGGCACCTCCGGTCGCAGGTCAAAACCCGTTCAACCGCTCCAGTCCAGGATCGCCTTCGCCACCGTTTGCGGATCCTGGTGGATCAGCCAGTGGTCGGTGTCCGGGATGGTCACACGTGTCAGATCGGATGCGAACGTCTCGAGCCCCTCGGTCGCCTCGGGCAGCAGCGCGGTGTCGTTCTCGCCCCAGATCAGCAGATGCGGGCAATGGACCCGAAGCCGGTCCAGCGGCATCGACGGCAGGTCGGCGAGCGCCGCGCCGGGCGCCGCCACGCGCAGAGGCGAGGCGCGGTACCAGTGGATCATCGTCTTCAGCCGCCCGCCGCGCGCCCACTCGGCCTTGTACTCGGCCAGCCGGTCCGGCGTGAGCCAGGACAGGTCCATCTTCGCCGAGAAGAGCGCCAGCAGCTTCTCGAAGTCGTTCGCGGCGAGCCGCGTCTCGGAGCCGTCCCGGCGCAGGGTCAGGATGTATTGCGAGGCTTCGCTCTGCGCGCCGCCGGCGGCCAGCGCCCGCTGGAACGGCACCGGATGCACCCCGTTTGCGACGATCAGGCGCGAGACCAGATCGGGCCGGAACATCGCCAGCCCATAGGCGACCGCCGCGCCCCAGTCGTGGCCCAGCACCGTGACCGGCGCGCCGACCTGCCCGATCAGCGCCGCCATGTCGCCGACCAGCGCGGAAATCGCGTAGTTCTCGACCCCCTCCGGCGCCCAGCTCTGGCCATAGCCGCGCTGGTCGGGGGCGATGCAGTGGAAGCGGTGCGACAGCAGCGGCGCGAGATCGCTCCAGGCGCCGCCATATTCGGGAAAGCCGTGCAGCATCAGCAGCACCGGCAGCCCGGCATCGCCCCAGCGGCGCAGGAAGAAGGGATGGCCGTCGAGCTGCCGGAATTCGCTTAGCATGGGGCACCTCCAGGGGCGTTCCGGCCGGATCCTTGGACCACTCAACCGGGTCCGATTGTGACGGTTTGTTGACACGGATCAAGGCGCAAGACCGGCCATTTCGCTAACAAGGCAAACAAACCCGAGAACCTGGAGGCTCGCCGATGACCGATTCCCCGTCGAAGAAACCCGAAACCGCCACGGCACCCAAACCCGCCGCCGTCCTCAAGGCGATGGCCGCCATGGGCGGAGCCGGGGGCGCGACGGGCGTGGCCGAGGCCCCGGTGGCCGTCCCGGTGAAGACCGACAAGCCCGGCGGCGCGAGAAAGCCCGCCGCCGCGAAAACCGCGCGGGCGCCCGCGACGGTTGCAACTGGTGCCGGAACGCCCGTAGAGGCGCGGCCCGCGGTGCCGACCTCCGAGCAGGTGCGCCGCGCCTTCGAGAGTGGCAAGTACCCCTACAGCAACCGCCTGGGCCGCCGCGCCTACGAGCGGGACAAGGCCAAGCTGCAGGCCGAGCTGCTCAAGGTGCAGATCTGGGCGCAGGAGACCGGCCAGAAATTCGTGCTGCTCTTCGAGGGCCGCGACGCGGCGGGCAAGGGCGGCACGATCAAGCGCTATACCGAGCACCTGAACCCGCGGGCGGCGCGGGTGGTGGCGCTGAACAAGCCCACCGACGAGGAGCGCGGCCAGTGGTATTTCCAGCGCTACATCGAGCATTTGCCGACCGTGGGCGAAATGGTGTTCTATGACCGCTCCTGGTACAACCGCGCCGGGGTCGAGCGGGTGATGGGGTTCTGCCAGCCGAGCGAATACCTCGAATTCATGCGCCAGACGCCCGAGCTGGAGCGGATGCTGGTGCGCTCGGGCATCCGGCTCTACAAGTACTGGTTCTCGGTGACCCGCGAAGAGCAGAAGCGCCGCTTCGACAGCCGCGCGGACGATCCGCTGAAACGCTGGAAGCTGAGCCCCATCGACAAGGCCAGCCTGAGCAAGTGGGACGACTATACCGAGGCGAAGGAGGCG
>JAGRMU010000312.1:1858-7535 GCA_020441165.1 Sedimentitalea sp. | reverse complement strand
GTCGGGCAGGCGCATCATGTGATCCACCGGGCCGACCATATCCTCGGCACCGCGCTGCATCCGGACGCGCGCAAGGCCTGAGCGCGGCGTCTCCGGCGCGGGTCTGAACGAGAACCGGGGCGGCGGTGAGCGCCGCCGCTCCGGGGATCACAAGGCCAGTTCGAAATAGATCAGCAGGTCGGCCAGTTCCGGATGGTCGGCGTGATAGGCGCCCCGCTGGCGGAATCCGAGCGCGGTGTAAAGCCCGATCGCCTCGGTCATGCCGGGGCCGGTGTCGAGCCGGACCAGCCTCTGCCCATCGCGGCGGGCCCGGGCGATCAGCGCCTCCAGCAGCGCCTTGCCGAGCCCCGTGCCGCGCGCCGTTCGGGTGACGAACATCCTCTGGATCTCGACGATGCCCGGCCCGCGCGCCCGCATCATCGCGCATCCGGCGGGCGCGCCGTCGCTCTCGGCGATCAGCAGCGCGCCGCCCGGCCCGGCGTGGAGGCGGGCGAAATCGGCGACCATCTCGGGAACTCTTTCGGGATCGTATTTGCCGGCCATCGCGGCGCGGTGCTCGGGCAGGCCCGCGAAGAGCTCGTCGAGGAACTGCCCGAACAGCACCTCGAGGGCGGGCGCGTCGCCGGGAAAGACAGCGGGCCGGATCCGCGCGGTCATGCAAGGTGCTCGCTGGGAAAGGGATCGAGAATAGCGAAAGCCGAGACATCCTCGACGGTCTGCGCTTCTGTCGCTTCCGTCGTGAGAGCCAGACGGCCAAGATCGGTCTCCAGCGTGGGGACGCCGATCAAGCCCCGCCTTGCCCCAGGTTTGACAGCGGCGCGGGTATGGTCGTGGGTCAACTGAATCCCCTCCGGGCATAAGACGTCTGGCGAGTTTCGGACCTCACTGGCGACGATCTCGCGGCGCGCATTCGCCGATGTCGGTGATTGACAGGCGACGCGGGTCACTGTGCAGGCCTCGATGATGCATGTGAAGCGGGATGTTGCGGCCCGCCACGGGGTGCTTAGGGCAGGGCCGTGGGCCCGGTCAACAGGCGCCGCCTCGCAAGCGGAACGGCGGGACAAACCCGTACCTGTCGCAGGCAAGACTGATCGGAACTCGGGTCGAATGGCCCCAGTGCCGGTGCCCGCGACTCGATCTCCGACGCGGATGCGGCACGGAAGCCCGGCCGTGGCGCTCCCGAAGCCGCCCGCGAACAGCCGGCGCGGCGCCGTGCGGCTCGGCCGTCCTCAATGCCCTTGCCGGCGCGACCGATTGTCCCTAGTGCAGGCCGGATGACACCGCCAATGACATATACCGGCCACGCGCGGGCGATCCTCTGGCTCGGCCTGCCGCTGATCGGCGGGCACCTGGCGCAATTCGCCATCGGGCTGACCGACACGGTGATGCTGGGCTGGTACGGGGTTGCGGAACTGGCGGCGATCACCCTGGCGGCCAGCTATTTCTTCGTGTTCTTCATCCTCGGCGCCGGTTTCGCGCTGGCGGTGATGCCGATGGTCGCCGCCGCCGCCGCCTCGCAGGACCAGATCGCCGTGCGGCGCATCACCCGCATGGGGCTCTGGCTGTCGCTCGGCTATGCGGTGCTGGCGCTGCCGGCGATGATCTGGGCCGGGCCGATCCTGCGCGTCCTCGGGCAGGGCGACGAGGTCTCCACGCTTGCCGCGCAATACCTGCGCGTCGCCGGCTGGGGGCTGATCCCGGCGCTGCTGGTGATGGTGCTGAAATCCTACCTCGCGGCGCTCGAGCGCACGCAGGTGGTGCTGTGGATCACGCTGGTGGCGGCGGCGACCAACGCGCTGGCCAATTACGCGCTGATCTTCGGGCATTGGGGCGCGCCCGAGCTGGGAATCATCGGCGCGGCCATCGCCTCGGTGCTGAGCCAGGCGGTATCGCTGGCGGCGGTCATCGCCTATGCGGCGTTGGCCCTGCCGGCCCACAGCCTGTTCCGGCGCCTCTGGCGTCCCGACTGGGAGATGTTCGGCCGCGTCTTCCGCCTCGGCCTGCCGATCGGGTTGACCACGCTCAGCGAGGTCAGCCTGTTCTCGGCCTCGGCGCTGATGATGGGCTGGCTGGGGACCGTGCCGCTGGCCGCCCATGGCATCGTGGTGAGCATCTCCAGCGGCACGTTCATGGTGCATCTGGGCCTCGGCAACGTCGCCACGATCCGCGCCGGCAATGCCTTCGGGCGCGGCGACCGGGCGCATCTGGCCCGCGGCGGCGTGGTGGTCACCGCCCTGTCGCTGGGCTTTGCGGTGCTCACCATCCTGGCCTTCCTGCTCTTTCCGGTGCCGCTGCTGTCGCTCTACATGGAAGACGCCAACCCCGAGCGGCAGGCGATCATCGGGATCGGCGTCGGGCTGCTGGCGATCGCGGCGCTTTTCCAGCTGGTGGACAGCGCCCAGGCGATGGCGCTGGGGCTCCTGCGCGGGGTGCAGGACACCAGGGTGCCGCTGCTGATCGCGGTCCTGTCCTACTGGGCGGTGGGCATCCCCAGCTCCTACCTGCTGGGCTTCGTGTTCGGGCTGGGCGGGGTCGGGATCTGGCTGGGGCTGGTGGTCGGGCTGGCCTGCGCCGGGTTGCTGCTGATGCGCCGGTTTTGGGGATCGGCTCTGGCCCGCGTGGGCGCGGCCGAGCAGACGGTCTGACGCCGCGGCTCAGACCATCGGCCAGGCATCGCCCTCGAAGAGGAAATCGGCGCCATCGAGACGCGTCGCATCGGTGTCCCTGAGGACGATGCGCGCGGCGCCGAACCCGATCACCGTGTCGGCGCCCTCTTGCGCGATGTCGAGATCGCCCATGCCGGTGATCCCCTCGATGCGGATGCGGTCGATCCCGTCCTCGAAGTCCCGGATCACGTCGCGCGCGCCGCCGCCCGCGGCGAAGCGGAACTCATCGGCTCCGGCGCCGCCGAAGAGGATGTCGGACCCCGCGCCGCCCGCGATCAGGTCGTCGCCGCCACCGCCCTTCAGCCGGTCGCGGCCCGCCCCGCCCTGCAGCAGATCGCGCGCCCCGGAGCCGAACAGCCGGTCCTGCCCTCCGCCCCCGAAGAGCCGGTCGGCCAGCACCGCGGTTCCCGCATCCGGCAGCGCCGGATCGCCCGAGCGTCCGGCATGGAGCCGGTCGTTGCCCGCGCCGCCGTGCAGGCGGTCGAACCCGACCTGCCCGTGCAGCCGGTCATCGCCGGCGCCGCCCCGCACCAGGTCGTCGCCGCGCCCGGCGAAGACGATGTCGTCGCCGGCGAAGGCGAGGATCGTCTCGCCCACCTGGATGCCGGTCAGCGTGTCGGCCAGGGCGGTGCCGCGCAGGCTGCCGTCTGCGGGGGCGGTGATATCGGCCAGGATCGCGGCAAAGCTGGAGAGGCCGATCACCTCGCCGGGGTCGATGCCGGTGGGCATCATCGCCTCCGGCTGGCCGCCCGCGGCGCCGAGAAGCGCGCCGACGAAGGCGTTGGAGTTCTCGGCGAAGAGGCGATAGTCGTAATCGGCCGCCTCGATCCGCGCGGCATAGCGAACCATCAGCGCCCAGGCGGCGTCGACGCTCAGCGCGGGAAACTCCAGCAGGGTGCTGTGCCGGTCGGCGGGCGTCTCCTCGCCGCGCGCGTCGCGCGACTGGTCCAGCGGCTGGTTGACCGCCACCAGCATCTCGGTGAAGAACGGGAAGGAGGTGTTCTCGGGCCCCGCACGCAGCACGTATTCCGTGCCGTTCGTGTCGCGGTGCACCAGATAGAGATGCACGGCGTCGAGCGGCAGCCCCAGGAAGGGGACCGGGCCGGCCTCGATGAAGATCTGACCGCCCATATGCGCCCCCTGTCTTGCTCCGGAAGGTCAGCCTAGCATGGACCGGCGCGGGCCCGTCAGGAAAATCTTGCCACTGGCATCAGTTTCCGGCCAGGAAGGACGCGGCGCGCATGGATGGCGGGATCGGGGCGCCGAGCCGAGACAGGATGGTCGGGGCCAGTTGCAGCTGGTCGATCACCGTGTCCTCGGGCGGCCCTTCGGCCGGGCCGAAATAATAGAGCGCGGCGTCCTGCTGCAGCGCCCCGCGCCCGCCGTGATGCCCGCGCGCGTCCTGCCCGTGATCGGCGGTGACGATCACCTCGTAGCCCGCAGCGCGCCATTTCGGGATGAACGGGGCCAGCATCTCGTCCATCACGAAACAGGCGTGGTCCATCTCCTCGCTGTCGTGGTAGAAGCGGTGCCCCATGCTGTCGAGGGTGCAGGTGTGCAGCATCCCGTAATCCAGCCCGAAGCGCTGGCAGAGGCTGGTCAGGGTGGCGAAGAGATCGAGGTCGCAAGGCGTCATCTGGTTCGCCTTGCCATAACCGGTCATGGTGTGGAACCGGCCGTGGTTGATGGTCGCGCTCTGCGGTTCGTCATATTCGACGTCGCGCACGACATCGAAGGGATGGCGGTTGAAGAACTCCGACCAGAAGGAATGCGCGACCGCGCCGGTGATCCCGCCGCCCGCGCGCACCTGCGAGAAGACGTCGGGCTGCGCCAGGCGAAAGACGTTGCCGTTGCCGGTGCAGCCATGCTCCTGCGGGGCAACGCCGGTGTGGATCGAGGCATAGCAGCTGGCCGAGGTCGAGGGCAGCACCGCGCGGTGGGTCCAGACCCGCGCCTCGCCGCTGTCGACCCAGCCTTCGAGATTGCCGAAGAGCCGCCGCCAGTTCCGGTAGGGGACACCGTCGAGAAGGATCAGAAGGAGTTTGCTTTGCATCGCGCGCCTCGCATGGGGACGCGCCCAGTCTTGGCGCGGGACCGGCCCGCGGGCAACCGGGAATCCTTCGATTGCGGGGGGCTGCGCGGCGCCGGGCGTTGCCGATGTCGCGCTGCCCGGATCGCTCGATGGATCCGGGCAGGGCCTTGGCCTTGATGCGCGCGGCTCAGAACGGGTAGCGCAGGATCGCCGCCATCTGGCCGCCATCGGGCAGATCGGCGCTGCGCGCCGCGACCACGCGGGCGCCGGTTCCCAGCGCGCGGGCGGTGATCTCGTCGACCACGCCGTAGGTCTCGGCACTCGCGGCCTCCGCGAAGCTCACCGAGCCGTCATCGTCCACCGTGCCCGGCACGACCGCGTCCATGTCCACGATCAGCGTGTCGATGGCGCCATAGGTCGCCGCGCGCGCCGCGTTGGCGATGTCCGAGGTGGCGCGGCCCTGGTTGGCGCGCTCGGCATAGAGGCCGCGCAGCGCGTCGATCTCGCCGGCATAGATGCCGTCGAGGATCTCGCGGGTGGCGGCCGCCAGTTCGTGGTCCGGGGTGTGGTCGGGGCTGCCGGCGATCACCGTCTCGGCGGTGTGCGGATAGGTCGAGACCGAGCGGTAGATCGAGCCTAGAGGCTCCGCCGCGGCGACGATCAGCGGACGTTCGTGGCCGCTGAGCACCGGGCGCAGCGCCTGGTCGACGGCGCGCGCATAGCGGTTGAGCAGGGCGCTCTCCGAGGTGCTCTCGCCGCTCGACATCGCGGTGCGGTTCTCGGTATGGCTGCGCTTGCCGAGCGCCTGGTTGAAGTCCTTCGGCAGATCCGGCACCGGGACCACATGCGGCGGCAGATCGGCGGTGACCTCGATCAGCCGGCAGGCGCCGACCCCGATCGCCAGCACATAGGCGTTGTGCGGGAAGGTGATGGCGCGCAGGATCGGCTTGAGATGGAAGCGATCCGAGACCGACACGGA
>JAGRMU010000312.1:0-1722 GCA_020441165.1 Sedimentitalea sp. | reverse complement strand
TTGGCGGTGTCCGCGGCTTCCATCTGGCTCACCGCCTCGCGCAGCAGGTTCTTCAGGCGGATGCGGTCCTGCTGGGCCTCCTGGGTCAGCGGCGTGGTGGGCATGTAGATGGAGACGGCGGGGGTGGCGCGGACGGCGTTGAGACGCGCGATCTCGGCCTGTCCGGGAATGTCGACGTGCAGCATGGGGCGTTCCTTTGTCAGATGTCGCGCCGTGCCTAGCGCCATTCGGGGCAGGCCGCAAGAGAGCGCGGCCTGGCGTCGGCGGGGCCGGGACGCTGCGCAAACTATGTGCGGCAGTGCGGCCTTGACCGCGGGCGGATCAGTGGCCGGCGCTTTCCATCTTGCGGTGGGCGATGACCTCTTCGAGCCAGCCCAGCTTCATCTCGGGGACCGAGCTGAGCAGCAGGTCGGTGTAGTCGTCGAAGGGCGGCGCCAGGACCTGGCTCTTGGGGCCGTAGCGCACCACCTTGCCCTGGTACATCACCGCGATGCTGTCGGCGATGGCGCGCACCGTCGCCAGATCGTGGGTGATGAAGAGATAGGCGACGTCCTCGATCTTCTGCAGGTTCAGCAGCAGCTTGAGGATGCCGTCCGCGACCAGCGGATCGAGCGCCGAGGTGACCTCGTCGCAGATGATCATCTTCGGCTTTGCGGCCAGCGCCCGGGCGATGCAGACGCGCTGTTTCTGGCCGCCGCTGAGTTCCGCCGGATAGCGGTCCTGAAAGCCCTCGCCGAGCTCGATCTCGTCCAGCAGCTCCTGGATGCGCGTCTGCTTTTCGCGCCCACGCAGGCCGAAATAGAACTCCAGCGGCCGGCCGATGATCGTGCCGACGGTCTGGCGCGGGTTCATCGCCACGTCGGCCATCTGATAGATCATCTGCAACTCGCGCAGGTCCTCGCGACTGCGCCCCGCCAGCGCGGCGGACAGCGTGCGGCCGGCGAAATGGATCTCGCCCTCGCGCGGCGGCAGCAGGCCGGTGATGACCCGCGCCAGGGTCGACTTGCCCGAGCCGCTTTCGCCGACCACCGCCAGCGTCTGGCCGGGGTGCAGATCGACGGTGACATCGTGCAGCACGTCGAACTTGGTGCCCTGGTAGCGCGCGGCGACGTTCTTCACCGACAGGACGGGGTCGTCGGTGGGGCGCTTTTCCTCGTGGTCGATGGAGCGCACCGAGACCAGCGCCTGGGTGTATTCGTCCTTCGGGGCGTTGATGATCTGGTCGGTGGTGCCGTATTCGATCATGTCGCCGTGGCGCAGCACCATGATGTGATCGCTGACCTGGGCGACCACCGCCAGGTCGTGGGTGATGTAGAGCGCCGCCACCCCGGTCTCGCGGATCGCGTCCTTGATCGCCGCCAGCACGTCGATCTGGGTGGTCACGTCCAGCGCCGTGGTCGGCTCGTCGAAGACCACCAGGTCGGGCTCGGGGCAGAGCGCCAGCGCGGTCATGCAGCGCTGCAGCTGGCCGCCCGAGACCTGATGCGGATAGCGGTGGCCGATGTTCTCGGGATCGGGCAGTCCGAGCCGGGTGAAGAGATCGACGGCGCGGGCCTCGGCCTCGCGGCGCGAGAACTTGCCGTGGCGGATCGCGGCCTCGGTGACCTGCTCCATGATCTGCTTGGCCGGGTTGAACGAGGCCGCCGCCGACTGGCTGACATAGGTCACCTCGCCGCCGCGCAGCCGGCGCACGTCGCGCAGGGGCGCCTTCAGGATGTCGCG
>JAGRMU010000311.1 GCA_020441165.1 Sedimentitalea sp. | reverse complement strand
GATTGGCCTCGGGCGCCAGCGGGCTCCCGGGATAGGCCAGGTTGAAGGCGTTGAAAAGCTCGGACGCCCGGCCGGTATCGCCCGACGACAAGGCCGCCATCGCCGCGTCGAAATCGGCCTTCTCGCCCACCGCCAGCTCGCCGCCGGTGCCAGTCTGCGGCGCGGGTTGCGGGATCGCCGTCGCCGGCGGTGGCGTGCTGGTCGCTGTGCCGGTGTCCGCGCCGCCGAGGGTGGTGGTCTCGCCCAGCGTGCTCACGTCGCCGCCTTCCAGCTCGACCAGGCGGAACTCCAGATCGCCGATGCGGTTGGTGCCGTCGGTCACCACCCGCTCGATCCGGTGCCCGAGGCTCTCGGTCTGGGCGGTCAGGCGCTGCAGCTCGGCCTCGATGGCGGCGACGCGGTCGAGGACCGTGTTGCCGGTGACGTCGACCGAGGTGGTGCCGGTGGTCGAGAGCTCGCGGCGCAGCTTCTGCACCTCGACATGCAGGATGGTCAGCTCCTGCCGGATGTCGGCCAGGGTCTGGCTGTCCTGCGCCGCCAGCCGGACCGGTCCGAGGGCCACAAGTGCCGCCACTGCCAGAACCGTGATACGCATGCCCCTACCCCGTCAATCCACTGGCCAGCACGGTCACCGCGCGGCGGTTCTTGGCATAGCAGCTTTCCTCGCTGCAGATCTCGATGGGCCGCTCCTTGCCATAGCTGACCACCTTCAGCCGGTTGCCGGCGACGCCGCGCGAGACCAGGTATTCGCGCGCCGCGTTGGCCCGGCGGGCGCCCAGGGCGAGGTTGTATTCCCGGGTACCCTGCTCGTCGGCGTGGCCCTCGATCACCGCGTTGAAATTGGCGTTGGTCATCAGCCAGCTCGCCTGGCCGTTCAGGATCTGCTGCGCCTCAGGGGTGAGCGTCGACTGGTCGACCTGGAACAGCACCCTATCGCCGATGGTCTGCTGGAAATAGGCCGGCGACCTGGGGTCCGAGGCCGAGCCTGCCACCACCGCCGATCCGCCCGCGCCCCCGGCCCCGCCGGGTCCGCCGTATTTGGCGGCATTGTTGCAGGCAGCCAGCGCCAGCACGGCGCAGAGCATCAGCAGGCGCGGTGTTGTCAGGGACGTGAGGGGATGGGTCATGCCGAATGCCTCGTCGGGTGTTCTTGTTGGCGCCGTTCTAGCACAGCGGTTCGGGGTTGTGAACGCGCCGCGACCGGCGCGGGGTCAGTTCTGCAGCGGCGACCAGGACGGGTCCGAGGCGCCTTCGGGCGTGCGTACAGGGCGCAGGTTCCGCCCGGTGATGTCCACCGAATAGAGCGAGGCGCTGCCCCCCGCGCCCTGCGTTTCGCGGGTGAACATGATCACCCGCCCGTTTGGCGCCCAGGTCGGCCCCTCGTCGAGGAACGAGGCGGTGAGCAGGCGCTCCTCGCTGCCGTCGGTGCGCATCACGCCGATGTGAAAGCGGCCCTCGTTCTGCTTGGTGAAGGCGATCATGTCGCCGCGCGGCGACCAGACCGGCGTGCCGTAGCGGCCCTGGCCGAAGCTGATCCGCGTCGGCTCGCCGCCCCCCGCGGGCATGATGTAGAGCTGCTGGGTGCCCGAGCGGTCGCTTTCGAAGACGATGCGCTTGCCGTCGGGCGAGTAGCTGGGCGCGGTCTCGATCGACGGCGCGTTGGTCAGCCTTGTGCGCTGGCCGGTGGCGATCGAGAGGGTGTAGATGTCGGTATTGCCGCCTTCGGTGAGCGAGTAGACCACCGTCTGCCCGTCCGGCGCGAAGCGCGGCGCAAAGCTCATCGTGCCCTCGTTCTCCTCCAGGATGCGCCGCTCGATGCGGCCGATGTCGAGCACGTAGATGCGCGGAAATCCGCTCTCGTAGCTGGTATAGAGCACCCGGTCGCCGGTCGGCGAGAAGCGCGGCGCCAGCACGATCGAGGCGCTGTCGGTCAGGTACTGCACGTTGGCGCCGTCGTAATCCATCACCGCCAGACGCTTGCGGCGGTCGTCCTTGGGCCCGGTCTCGGAGACGAAGACCACGCGGCTGTCGAAATAGCCGCCCTCGCCGGTGATCCGGCTGTAGACCGCGTCGGCGACCTTGTGCGCCATCCGCCGCCAGCCGTCGCTGGTACCGGTGAACTGCAGCCCGTTGCCCAGCTCCGCCCCCGAGAACACGTCGTGGACGCGGAACTGGACGGTCAGCTGGCCGCCGGCCTCGGCGACCGAGCCGGTGATCAGCGCCTGGGCGTTGATCGCCTTCCAGTCGGCATATTGCACCGGGGCGTCGAAATCGCTGACCGTGCTGATGAAGGCACTGGCGGGGATCTCGCGGAAGAGGCCGGTGCCGGTCAGATCCTCGGCCACCACCCGCGCGATCTGCGCCGCCATCCCTGCCGCCGCCGGGCTGGCCGGGACAAAATCGGGCACCGCGAAGGGCAAGGGTTCGATCACCCCTTCGGTGATCTCGATCCGCAAGGGGGCGGCACCAAGCGCCGCCGGGGCGGCGATGCCCGCCAGGGCCGCCAGGAAACAGGCCAGATGTCTGATCATTTGATCCGCATCCTTTCAGGATTGAAGGTGATTTCGATGTCGCGCCACTGCTCGTATTTCTCGGCCGGCAGCTTGAAGCCCGTGGCCCCGCAGCGCAGGATCGCGCGCCGTCCCGCCTCGAAGGCCTGGCGCGCGGCCTGCTCGCCCCCGCCCGAACTGGACAGCAGGCGAATGGAATTGCCCACCGGCTTGCCGTCCGGGGTCAGCGAGACCGCGACCACCACCGTGGTGGCCAGCGCGTCCGAGGAGAGCGAGCCGACGTTCCAGCATTGCTGCACCGCCACCCGCAGCGCGTCGGCCTCGCCGGCCGAGAGCGGCGGCCCCTCGGGGGCTTCCTCGACCTTGGCGGTGTCCGGCAGGCCCAAGGCCTCGAGCACCGCATCGTCCACCGCGCCCTCGGTATTGCGCGGCTGGGCGGTCTGGGTCGGCGGGGCCGGCGCCTTGGGGCGGTTGGCCGGCGGCCGGCGCGAGCTTTCGGGCGCCAGCGGCTTGTCCGTCTCGGCCTCGGTCACGATCCGGTCGGTCGCCGCCTCCGGCGCCGTCGCCTGCTGCGCCTCCTGCGGGGTCTCGGCGCCCGCCTCCTCGGTCACCTCGGGGCGCACCTCCTCGTCGGGGGTGGCCTCGGGCGGCGGCGGCGCGACGGGGGTCGGGGCGACGCGGTCCGAGCGCCGCGGCTGCGGGCGGATCGCCGGCGGCTCGGGGGTGATCTCGGCCGCGGGCGGCTCGAGCACCGGCGCGGTGTCGGTGGCCTCGGTCTCCGGCGCGGGCGGCTGGGGCGCCACCTCGGGCTCGGGATCCGGCACCGGCTGCGGCGCCGGTTCGGGCGCGGCTTGGTCGGGCGGGGTCTCGGGGGTGGGCGTCGCGCCGGGTTCCTCGGCAGGAGTCTCGGGCTGGGTCAGCGCCTCGGGCGCGTCGACCGTCCGGGGCGGCTGGCGGGGTGCGGTGAGCGCCGCGTACTCCTCGGCCGAGATCAGCGACACCTCATTGACCTCGAAGGGCAGCGGCTCGGACGAGAACCGGCCGCTCAGCAGCGCCAGGCCGATCAGCCCAACATGCGCCGCCGCCGAGATTTTGGTGCCGGTCTGCAAGCCCCCGCCTCACCGGTCCGTGCCGTCCAGCGCCGGACCGCCCGTATCCGTCACCAGACCCACGTTGGAAAACCCGCCGGCATTGAGCGCCCCCATCACCTGCATCACCTCCGCATAGGGGATCGCCCCGTCGGCGCGCAGGAAGACCTGGGTGCTGTCGCGCTCGGCGGCGATGGCGCGCAGCTTGGCAACCAGGTCCTCCCGCGCGGTGGGCGTGGTCTGGATCTGCACCTCGCCGTCGGCGGTCAGGGTCACGGTCAGCGGCTCCTCGGCCTCCGAGGGCAGCGCGTTGGCCGCCGTCTTGGGCAGGTCCACCGGCACCCCCACGGTCAGCAGCGGCGCGGCCACCATGAAGATGATCAGCAGCANNAGCACCAGCATCACGTCCACGAAGGGCGTGACGTTGATCTCGGACATCGGCCGGGCGCGGCCCCGTCCGCGCCGGCGGCGGCGTGCGCCCTTCTCGGCCGGCTGGATCGCGGCGCCCATCGCTCAGCTGTCCAGCTGGCGCGACAGGATGGTGGCGAACTCGTCGGCGAAGGCCTCGTAGCCGGCGACGATCCGCTCGCAATCCGCGCTAAGCTTGTTGTAGAAGACCACCGCCGGGATCGCGGCGAGCAGACCCAAGCCGGTGGCCAGCAGCGCCTCGGCGATACCGGGCGCCACCACCGCGAGGTTGGTGTTCTGCTGCTCGGCGATCTGGATGAAGGCGTGCATAATCCCCCAGACGGTGCCGAAGAGCCCGACGAAGGGCGCGGTCGAGCCCACCGTGGCCAGCACCGAGAGCCCGCGCTCGAGGCTTTCGGCCTCCTTGTTGATCGCCACGTCCATCGACCGGTCGATGCGCGCCTGGGCGCCGGCGATGAGCCCGCCATCGTCGCGATGCGAGCGCCGCCACTCGGTCATCCCGGCGGAAAAGACCTTCTGCGAGCTGCCCGCAGGCTGCGGGCCGATCTCCTCGTAGAGCCCGTCCAGAGGTTCGCCCGACCAGAAGGCCCGGTCGAAGATCGCCGCCTCGCGGCGCGCCTCGCGATAGGTGATCAGCTTCTGGATGATGATCGCCCACGACCAGAACGACGCCAGGATCAATACCAGCATGACGAGCTTCACCATGAAGGTCGCACGCGCGAAAAGCGCCCACATGGAGAAATCAATCCCCTGCGCCAGCGCCAGAGTGTCTGTTTCCATCTGCCTGCTCTTTATCCGGGGCCGTATTGCTTCGGCCCTTGCCTGGGCGCACCCTATCGCAACTCGCCGGCGAATGCCAACAGAACCGCGATCACGGCCGCGTCAGGGACGCAGCGCCCGGATCGCGGCCGGAAGCCGCACCGGCTGGCCCGCCGCGCCCATGCAGACGGCGGTGACCGTGGCCGAGAACAGCAGCTTGCCGTCCCGGCGCACCTCCTGCGCCATCACCAGCCGCGCGGCGGTGACGCTCTCGACCCGGGTCGAGACCACCAGTGCGTCCTCGAACTTCGCGGTGGCGAGATACTCCGCCTCGATCCGCCGCACGACGAAGACCACGCCCTCCTCGCGCATCCGGTTCTGGCTGAGCCCGAGGCTACGCACCCAGTCGCTGCGCGCCCGCTCGATATAGCGCAGGTAATTGGCGTGATAGACGATCCCGCCCATGTCGGTGTCCTCGTAGTAGACGGTGACGGCGAAGTCGTGGGTCATGGCGGGGTCAGCTCGGCTGGGGCTCTCGGTCGTCATGTCGCGCGCTCCAGCCGGGCAAAGAGACGCAAGGCATGGGCGGGATCCTGCGCCGCGGCCGGCAGCACCGGATCATAGGCGGCGCGGATCAGACCGGCGATCTCGGGGCGCAGGATGGCGGTTTCCCCGGCCAGGGCCAGCGGCGAGCGGTCGCGGAAGGCGGTCTCGGACCAGAGCAGCGCGATCTGCGCCACCTGGCTCAGCGCCAGCGTGTCGGCGGGCATCGAGGCCAGCGGCCCGTCCATGTGCAGGAAGACGAAGGCGGCGCGGATCGCCCCCTCCTCGTCGACGCGGACCACCCGGTACTGGCTGGCGCCGGCCGCCTTCAGCCGACCCACCAGCGCCGGCAGATCGGGCAGCAGCCGGCCGAGGTCGGGCACCGCCAGCAGCTCGTCCCAGTCGCGCAGGAAGAACATCATGCAGTTGCTGCCCAGTTCGGGATCGGTCTCGGCCATCTTGTGCCCGGCCAGCGCCATCACCGCCTCGAAGGCGCCCTTGACCACCGGCAGCGTCTCGTCCGCGACCCCGAACACGGTCGGCGCGATCGGCCGACCCCAGCGCGCGAAGACGAACCGCCCGTCCGGGCGGGTGAACAGGCTCTCGATCTCTTCCGGCGTCACGTCCCGCGTCCTCTTGCCCGAAATACTCCCGCCGGAGGCATAGGAACTTTGCGGCGCGGCTTCAATCGAACAGATCGGTCTGGCCTTTCGGGGCGGCCAGGCCCAGATGCTCCCAGGCCTTGGGCGCCAGCATCCGCCCGCGCGGGGTGCGCTGGATCAGCCCCTGCTGCAGCAGGAAGGGCTCGATGACCTCTTCCAGGGAATCGCGGCTCTCGGAGAGCGCCGCCGACAGGGTCTCGACCCCCACCGGCCCGCCGGCATAGTTCTCGGCGATCAGCCGCAGATAGCGCCGGTCGGCCCCGTCCAGCCCCAGGTGATCGACACCGAGCCGGGTCAGGGCGTTGTCGGCGAGCGCGCGCGTGATGGTGCCATCGCCCTCGACCACGGCGAAATCAACCACCCGGCGCAGCAGCCGGCCGGCGATGCGCGGGGTGCCGCGCGCCCGGCGGGCGATCTCGCGCGCGCCCTCGTCGTTGGCGGGCGCCCCCAGCATCCGCGCATTGCGGGTGACGATCTCGTGCAGCTCGTCGACGGTGTAGAAATGCAGTCGCGTCGGGATCCCGAAGCGGTCCCGCAGCGGCGTGGTCAGCAGGCCCATCCGCGTCGTCGCCCCGACCAGGGTGAAGGGCTGCAACTCGATCCTGAGGGTGCGCGCCGCCGGCCCCTCGCCGATCACCAGGTCCAGCTCGAAATCCTCCAGAGCCGGATAGAGCACCTCCTCGACCACCGGGTTCAGGCGGTGGATCTCGTCGATAAAGAGCACGTCGCGCGCCTCGAGATTGGTCAGGATCGCCGCCAGGTCGCCGGGCTTGGCCAGCACCGGGCCCGAGGTCATGCGGAACCCCACCCCCAGCTCGCGCGCCATGATCTGCGCCAGCGTGGTCTTGCCGAGGCCGGGGGGGCCGTGGAAGAGCGTGTGGTCCATCGCCTCGCCGCGCTGGCGGGCGGACTGGATGAAGATCTTCAGGTTGGCGCGCGCCTCGGCCTGGCCTATGAAGGCATCCAGCGTCTGCGGGCGCAGGGCGCGGTCGTTGTCCTCGGGCAGCGGCTCGGGCCGCAGGGTCGGATCGGTTTCCATCATCGCCGCCTCTCCCGCGCGGGCGCTGGCCGACCGGTTTGTCGACGCGCGCTCATCCCTTCGGTGCCAGCAGGCGCAGGGCGGCCCGGATCAGTCCGGCCTCGCCCGCATCGGGCGCCGCCGCGGCCGCCTCGGCGACCGCCGCCGCCGCCTCGCCCGGTGCATAGCCCAGGTTGGCCAGGGCCGAAAGGGCGCCCGCCTGGGCCGGGGCATCGGTGATCGCCACGGCCTGCGGCGCCGGGGCGTCCGCCTCCTCGGCCCCGGGGGCCTGCGGCGCGGCGGCAACGCCGCCCATCGCCATCATCGCCGGCGCCTTGTCCTTGAGGTCGAGCACGATCCGCTGGGCGATCTTCGGGCCGATCCCCTTGGCGGCCTTGACTGCGTTCCAGTCCCCCAGCGCGATGGCCCGGCTGACGCCATCGGGCCCGAGCGCGCCAAGGATCGCCAGCGACGCCTTGGCGCCGACCCCCTGCACGCTGATCAGCAGGCGGTGCCATTCCTTCTCGGCAAGGCTGGGAAAGCCGAAGAGCTGCAGCAGATCCTCGCGCACCACCAGATCGGTGAAGAGCGAGACCGCCTCGCCGACCCGGGGCAGGCCGGACAGGGTGCGCTCGGAGCAATAGACGATATACCCCACGCCGCGCACGTCGATCAGCACGTGATCGGCGGCACGATGGTCCAGCCGCCCGCTGAGCCGCCCGATCACGCCCGCACCGCGCGCAGGGCGGGGCGCAGCGCGCCGCCGTGATGGGCATGGCAGATCGCGATGGCCAGCGCGTCGGCGGCATCCGGCCCCGCCGGATCGCAGCCGGGCAGTTGCAGCCGCACCATGTGCAGGATCTGCGCCTTGTCCGCATGGCCGACCCCGACCACCGTCTTCTTCACCCGGTTGGGCGCGTATTCCGAGACCGGGAGCCCGGCGAGCGCGGGCACCAGAAGGGCAATGCCGCGCGCCTGACCCAGCTTCAGCGTCCCGGCGCCGTCCTTGTTGACGAAGGTCTGCTCGACCGCCGCCTGGTCGGGCCGGTGCCGGGCGACCACCTCGCCCAACTGCCGGAAGAGCGACAGCAGCCGCTCGGCCAGATCGTCCCCGTCCGAGCGGCACAGCCCGTTCGCGACATGGCCGATCCGCGGCCCCGCCGATTCGATCACGCCCCATCCCAGGGTTCGAAGCCCCGGATCGATGCCCAAGATCCGCATGGTCTGCCCGGCCCCAGCCGAAATTGTTGCTTTTCGGATGCACTAGCACGAAAGGCGAACACGGTCCAAGCATTTCGGACCGGGGTGCGAAAACGACCCCCTGAACCGGGTTTTCGACATATGGTGCGAAACCGACATCGAAATGTCCCGGAAGCGACCTGTTTCGATCGCATATTTTCGTTTACTTTTGGTAAGTTACGAGCCGTTTCAGCTATGCAGATCCTGCATAGGGAACATGCGTTTTTCGCCATTGCCCCGGCGCCTCGGCCGGCCTAACTGCCGCCTCAGAGATCGACGTGGCGAGCGCAACAGTCTCGCCGTCACAGACCCGGAAAGGTTACCGTCATGGCCGCTTTTGACACCACCCGCACCACCTATGGCTCGCACGCCGGCACCGGCCGCGTCGGGTCCCTCTTCACCGCGCTGATCGGCAAGCT
>JAGRMU010000310.1 GCA_020441165.1 Sedimentitalea sp. | reverse complement strand
ATCTGCGCCCCCTGCTCTTCTCCCTGGCCCTCGGCGCCGCCACCGCCGTGCAGGCCGATCCGCTGCCCTCGTGGAACGATACCGACGCCAAGGCCCGCATCATCGGCTTTGTCGAGGCGGTGACCGATCCCGAGGCCGAGACCTACGTGACCCCCGCTGACCGCATCGCCGTCTTCGACAATGACGGCACGCTCTGGGGCGAACAGCCGGCCTATTTCCAGCTGCTCTTCGCCATCGACGCGCTGAACCAGCTGGCCGCCGCCGACCCGGCGATCCTGACCTCGGACGTGCTGAAGGCCGCCGCCGCCGGCGACATGGCGACCGTCGCCGCCTCGGGCAAGGAGGGGCTGCTGGAGATCATCAACGCCTCGCATTCCGGCGTCTCGGTGGACGATTTCACCACCCGCGTTCAGACCTGGCTGGCCAGCGCCCGGCATCCCGATACCGGGCTGCGCTTCGACCAGATGACCTATCAGCCGATGACCGAGCTTCTGCGCTATCTGCGCGACGAAGGCTTCGAGACCTATATCGTCTCGGGCGGCGGCATCCATTTCATGCGCGCCTTCGCCGAGGCCGCCTATGGCATTCCGCCGGAAAACGTCATCGGCAGCGCCGGCAACAGCAGCTATCAGCTGATCGACGGGGTGCCGACCATCGTCAAGGATCCGGGCATCTTCTTCATCGACGACAAGGAAGGCAAGCCGGTCGGCATCGACACCCGGCTCGGCAAGCGCCCGATCCTGGTGGGTGGCAATTCCGACGGCGATTTCGAGATGCTGGAATGGGCGACCGCCGGCGACGGGCCGCGCCTGGGGCTGATCGTGCATCACACCGACGCCGCGCGCGAATATGCCTATGATCGCGACAGCCATATCGGCCAACTGGTGCGCGGCCTCGACGAGGGTCCGGATCGCGGCTGGCTGATCGTCGACATGGCGCAGGACTGGTCGCGGATCTACACCGGGCGCGACTGACCGGGCCGGCAAAAGGTCACGGCCCGGCGAATAGGCCTTGCAGCACGGGGCCATCGGACCATCATCCCGATGCAAGGAACCCGGGAGCCGGCCGAATGGTGCTGAGCGTCGAGCATGTGACCAAGACCTATCCGGGCGAGGCCGCCGCGCCGGTGCTGCGCGATCTCAGCCTGGCGCTCGGGGCGGGCGAGACCCTGGCGCTGACCGGCGAGAGCGGCAGCGGCAAGAGCACCCTGCTGCACCTTGTCGGCGCGCTCGACGGCTTCGACAGCGGCGAGATCCGGCTGGCGGGAACCGCGCTGTCGGGGCTCGGCGATGCCGGCCGGGCGGCGCTGCGGCGCGGCACCGTGGCGCTGATCTTCCAGCAGTTCAACCTGATCCCCTCGCTGAGCGTGGCCCGGAACCTGGCCTTTCACGCCCGGCTCGGCGGACGCGCCGATGCCGCCTGGCTGGACGAGATCACCCGCCGGCTGGGCCTGGCGGAGCTGGCCGGGCGCTATCCCGAGCAACTGTCGGGCGGGCAGCAGCAGCGCGTCGCCATCGGCCGGGCCATGGCCCTGCGCCCGCGCCTGCTGCTGGCCGACGAGCCGACCGGCAATCTCGACGAACGCACCGGCGACGCGGTGCTGGACCTGATGCTGGAACTGGTCGCCGAGACCGGCGCGGCGCTGCTGCTGGCGACCCATTCGGCGCGCATCGCCGGGCGCCTGGACCGCCACGCGCATCTGCATCTGGGGCGGATCGCATGACCGGCGCCGCCGGGCTGGCGCTGCTCTC
>JAGRMU010000309.1 GCA_020441165.1 Sedimentitalea sp. | reverse complement strand
GACTGCTGAAGATCAACCTGGACCAGCGAAGCAGGGATCGTCATGCGACGCCCGTTCGTCAGCGTGATGTCGATCCGGGCATCGTCGGCTTCCCGCGAAGGCCGGGCTTCTGGCTCAGGCGGGGCGCTCTCCATCACCAGCGGCACGAAACCGCCGCCAGCCTCCGGCGCGCCAAGCGTCCCGCTGCGATACTCGCGCCGCCAGATCGAGAGCAGCGACCGCGAAATCCCATACCGCCGCGCGGTTGCCGAGGCCTACCGGTAACCGCGCAGGCTCTCCTCGACGATCCGGATCTTGTCCTCGTCCGACCAGTGCCGACGACCGCCAACCTCATCGGCGGCGAAGATCTCGATTGGTGAAACAACTGAAGCACAGGCCATAAGGCAATTCCTTAAGACTATTTGCTCAATAAGAGCAGACGGCCCTCACCGCAGGCATACGAACTTGATAACCAAGTTTTCACTGCTCAGGCATCAATTGACCAATTGTTAATTCAGCGAGCAAAGGATCATCAATGCCCTGCGCAATGACATATCGTCAATTCTATCGATTCGAGGCGGTCGATGCACACCAAACTGGATATAACAGCGCTGACGCATACAGGAGCCTATGTGCGGCAAGAGCTCTTCGGCGGCAATACGGTCTACTCGAGAAATACTGCAGATGGCACGCCCGATCCGCAGTACACTTCGGCGATCAAAAGCCTCGGTATCTCCAGCCTGCGCTATCCGGCGGGACAAGTGAATACGACGTACAGCGATGGCTTGTTGATAAACGGCGATCTGCCTAAACATCTTGTAAAATTTATGGACTGGGCAGTAAAAAACGACGTAAAAGTTGTCATTGTTACGCCGACGATCGAGGATCAGTTCGACACCGGAGAGCTCCGGAAGTTCGCCAAGTTGCTTGTGTCCGCATATGGAGATCACATCGAAGCTTTCGAGATCGGTAATGAATTCTGGTCGTATATGACCGAAACCGAATATGGGAAGATTGCGAACGATAGTGTAAAGGCAATTGATCGCGCGCTTCAGGATCTCGACGCTGATATCGACATCTGGGTGCAAATGGCGGATGCGGCTGGCGCGGCCTCTGAATACAAGGGCGGGGACGGCAGTTGGGTCAGCAGAACCCTTCAAGCCAACCTCTCGATTATCTCGCAGCTTTCCGATCAAGCCAGAGAGATCATAGATGGGACGGTCGAGCATTACTATTACAAGAGAGATAATCAGTATCTCGCTCATGCCGTCGATCCCACCAACCTGATTGACCTCGATATCGCGACCTGGAGGGGCTACCTCGGACAGGATCTGTCACTGAATATCACGGAGTGGAATATCCAGTCCGCGAACCTGTACCAGTTGGGCATGAGATCCGCGTCCTTGATGGTCGCGCAATTCAGCTACATGCTCGAAATGAAGGCCGATACAGCATATGTATGGCCGCCGCAGCACAACACGCCGAATGACCTCGCGGGATCTGGTCACGTGATAACCGATGCGGAAACCGGTCTGGTCGTGAACAGCGTCGGGGGCGCCGTCTACAACCTGATGTCCCACAGCCTGGTCGGATTGGAATTCGTCAAGGCCAGCACAGTAAACGCCAGCAGCAGAATCGAAACGCACGTATTCGCAGATGATGAAAGGGCTGTCATTTACGTCGCATCGAGATCCGATGCCGTCGAGGATTTATCTTTCAGTCTGGACGCGGTGGCCCCGAATGCGCGACTGACGTCGGCCACGTTGGTCGGCTATGACAAGAGCACATCCAACGGAATGCACTACAGCTCGAAGCACAAGGGTCAAGTCGCGTCGGATTTCGTTCTGGTGGACGGTGAAAAATACTACCTCAACGAGCACGATGTTCAGGCCAGTATTTCCAGCCTTCAGACCCATGTTCCCGGCGGTGGCGGTTCATTCGAGTTTTCTCTGAACCCGTTCGAGGTCGTGCAGTTGACCTACGTTCTGACACCGCGTGAGGTGATCCGTGGCACGTCCAAGGCAGACAATATCAACGGATCAGAAGCCGACGAATTCATCTTTGGAGGATATGGGAGCGATACGATCTCGGGGAATGGCGGGGATGACAAGTTGATGGGGTCCGGGGGGACTGACGATCTGGCAGGTGGTTCCGGAAATGATGAACTCTATGGCGGCGGGGGACAAGACAGGCTGATAGGCGGATCGGGGAACGATGTTCTGGTTGCAGACGCAATCGACATGCTGATCGATGGCGGCCCCGGAAACGATGTCGTTGATTTTACCTCTTCGGCGACAAGAGTCGATATCGACGCAACGAACATCTACTCCGAGATGGGAATTGGGGTTATTCGCGACGTTGAAACATTCTTTGGAACGGGTTTTGGTGATGTCGTGAGTTCCGTACCCGGGGACGTGACGATACATGGCGGAGACGGGAATGACGTAATCCGGAGCAATGGTAATCCTGGCAGTGCTGTTTATGGAGATGCCGGCAATGACACGATCTCAATGGCAGGTGGAACGATCGCCTATGGCGGAGATGGCAATGACACGATCTTTTCGGCAGAGGGTGACGAGAAGATATTCTCTGGAAATGGAGACGACTTTATCATCGTCAGAACCGGGAACGACGAGATAACAACGGGGAGTGGTCAAGACACGATCTGGATAAACTCGTGGTCGGACCCGACGCACGTTATAGTGAAAGACTTCGATTTGCATAGCGATACCATTCTGCTGTTCGGTCACCTGAATCTGAGAGACGGTTCAACCTACCGGGAATACGCGACTCAGGAAACTACTACTCTCATGATTCAGATCGACCCCACCTGGATCGTCGAGTTGGAAGGTGTTCAGATGGCCGAGTTCTTTCTGTGACAGTGCTTGCGGCATAAAAAGGCTTGAGAGCTAGTGTTCTATTAGAGCACGTTGCGTCTAATCGG
>JAGRMU010000308.1 GCA_020441165.1 Sedimentitalea sp. | reverse complement strand
ATCCGGCGGCGCAAGTTCGGCCTCGACGCCGCGCGGCTGCTGGAGATCGCCGGGGCGCGGGCGGCGGGCGGCCTGCTGCTGGGCCTGCCGCGGAACATGGATGGCAGCGAGGGGCCGCGCTGCCAGTCGACCCGCGCCTTCGCGCGCAACCTTGCGCGGCTCACCGAGCTGCCGATCGGCTTCTGGGACGAGCGGCTGAGCACCGTGGCGGCCGAGCGCGCGCTGCTGGAGGCGGATACGTCGCGAAAGCGTCGCGCCGAGGTCATCGACCATGTCGCCGCCAGCTATATCCTGCAGGGGGCGCTGGACCGGATGCGCCACATGAGGTCAGAGGGTTCGGCATGAACGACAAGCTCTGGAAGCGCGACGAGATCGACTCGCCCTGCGTGAAGATCTGCGTGGTCCATCCCGAGGCGCGGATCTGCATCGGCTGCTACCGGACCCCGGACGAGATCGCGGGCTGGTCGCGGATGACCCCCGAGGCGCGGCGCGCGGTCATGGCCGCCCTGCCCGACCGGGCGCCGCGCCTGGCCAAACGCCGCGGCGGGCGGGCCGCGCGGCTGCGGGAGGGCGGGGCCGGCTGATCAGAGCGCCGCGGCCTTGCGCAGCATGTTGAGCGCCATCACGATGGCGAAGGCGCCGAAGGTCCGTCGCAACAGCAGCGGCGGCAGCGCATGGGCCAGCCGCACGCCCAGCGGCGTGGTGATCAGCGTCGCGGTGACGATGATCAGCACCGCCGGCAGGTTCACCAGGCCGATGCTGAAGGGCGGGCGCAGGGCGGCGTCCCAACCTCGGGTCATGAAGGCGATCACCGAGGGCACCGCGATCAGGATGCCGAAGCCCGAGGCGGTGGCCACCGCACGGATGAAGGGCACGCCCGAGAGCCGCATGATCGCCACCCCGGCGATACCGCCGCCGATGCCCATCAGCACCGAGGAAAACCCGACCAGGGGCGCCAGCGCCATGCGGGCGAGCCCCGAGGGCATCCGCGGCTCGAGCCGCTTGGGGTCGGGGCCGAAACCGACCCAGAGGCCGAGGCAGAGGCCGAAGAGGCCGAAGATCCGCATCAACGTCGCGGTCCTCAGCCCGCCCGCGATCAGCACCGCGAGCAGCGCCCCGATTGCGAGACCGGGCGCCCAGCCGCGCAGCACCGTCCAGTCGACCGCGCCGCGCGCATGGTGGCCCTGCAGCGAGCGCGCCGAGGTGAAGACGATGGTGGCCAGCGACGAGGCCAGGCAGATCTGCATGATCTGCGGCCCGTCATAGCCGAGGCTGGCGAAGGCGTAGTAGAAGGCCGGCACTAGGACGATGCCGCCGCCCACCCCGAAAAGGCCCGCGAGCACCCCCGCGAAGCCGCCGATGACCAGCAGAAGGGCGGCCAATTCGGCCAGGTGGGCGGGGCTTGCGCTCATGCCTCTGCCGGGGCGGGCGCGCCGATGCGCTCCAGCGCCGCCGCGACGAGATCGGCGCCGACACCGGGCCGGTGCGCCCCTTCCGACAGCGCCCGCCGCCAGGCCCGCGCGCCGGGACGGCCGGCGAAAAGGCCCAGCATGTGCCGGGTGACCTGGTGCAGCTTGCCGCCATCGGCCAGGTGCGCCGCGATATAGGGGATCATCTCGCGCGCCACCTCGACCGGATCGCGCCGCGTGCCGGTGCCGAAGATCACCGGATCGGCCGCGGCGAGAATGCCCGCCGGGTCGTGATAGGCGGCGCGGCCGATCATCACCCCGTCGAGCCCGGCCTCGAGGAACCCGCGCGCCTGCGCCAGCGAGGTGATGCCGCCATTGATCGAGACGTGCAGCTGCGGGAAGCGCGCCTTCATCCGCAGCACGAGATCGGGATCGAGCGGCGGGATCTCGCGGTTCTCCTTCGGGCTCAGCCCCGCCAGCCAGGCCTTGCGGGCATGGATGATCACCCGCCGGCAGCCGGCCTCGGCGATGCGGTCCAGGAACTCGGGCAGGACCGTTTCGGGATCCTGGTCGTCCACCCCGATGCGGCATTTCACCGTCACCTCGACATCGACCGCGCGCGCCATCGCCGACACGCACTCCGCGACCAGCACCGGGCGCAGCATCAGCACCGCCCCGAAGGCGCCCGATCGGACCCTGTCCGAGGGGCAGCCGACGTTGAGGTTGATCTCGTCGAACCCGGCTTCGGCCCCCAGCCGCGCCGCCTCGGCCAGCTCGTCCGGGTCCGACCCGCCCAGCTGCAGCGCGACCGGATGCTCGCGCGGGTCGAACCCCAGCAGATGCAGCGCCCCGCCCCGCACCAGCGCCGGCGCCGTCACCATCTCGGTATAAAGCAGCACCTCGCGGCTGAGCAGCCGGTGCAGATAGCGGCAATGGCGGTCGGTCCAGTCCATCATGGGCGCAACCGACAAACGCGACGCATTGAGAACGTTATATTTTTTATCCTTATCAGCCATTTACCGCCTACACCGCAGTCCCGTTCTTGTCTCGTTTGTTGTAATTTCCGTCCATTTCCGTCATGATTTACAACAAATGTTGTAACAGAAACCTCATGTTGTAACGCCATGGGTAGCATCATCAAACGAAAGCGCAAAGACGGCTCTGCCGCCTGGCTCGCTCAGATTGCCATTCGGCGGGCTGGAAAAACCGTCTGGCGCGAAAACCGGACCTTCGAGCTGCGCTCGACCGCCGCGGCCTGGATCGAGAAGCGCGAGAAGGACCTCGCCAAGCCCGGCGCCCTCGAAAACCTGCCCATCGGAGAGACCCGCCGCCGCGAAGTGACCCTCGGCGACGCCATCGACAAATATGTGGAAGACAGCGCGAAGGCAATCGGTCGGACCAAGGCGCAGGTGCTGAAAAGCATCAAGGAGTTCGACATCGCGAACAAGCTTTGTGCTCAAATCGACAGCGCCGACATCGTGGCCTTCGCCAAGGAGAAGCTGAATACCGGTGTCTCGCCGCAAACCGTGTCGAACTACCTGTCTCATCTCAGCGCAGTCTTCACCGTCGCCGGTCCGGCCTGGAACTATTCGCTGGACGTGCGCGCGATGCGCAATGCGATGATTGTCGCGAAGAAGCTGGGGCTCACGCAGAAGAGCCGCCACCGCGACCGGCGGCCGACGCTGGCCGAACTCGACCAGTTGATGGCGCATTTCCTCGACCGCTCGATCCGACGCCCCTCGTCCGTCCCGATGCATCGCGTCATCGCCTTTGCGATCTTCTCGACGCGGCGGCAGGAAGAGATCACCCGGATCAAATGGGCGGACCTCGACAAGGAGGGCAAACGCGTCCTCGTGCGCGACATGAAGAACCCCGGCGAGAAGATTGGCAACGACGTCTGGTGCGACCTGCCCGATCCGGCGCTGGCAATCATCGAGGCGATGCCCAAACACGCGAGCCAGATCTTCCCCTACTCCACCGATGCGATCAGCGCGGCCTTTACACGGGCAACGCAGTTTCTGGGGATAGAGGATCTGCGCTTCCATGACCTGAGGCACGAGGGTGTCTCGCGTCTGTTCGAGATCGGCTACAACGTTCCACACGCGGCTGCTGTTTCCGGCCACCGGTCATGGACGTCGCTCAAGCGCTACACCCCGGAGGGAGCCAACCTGGCAACCAACTCTCTCCGTGTGCGGCAGCGCAATTCCAAGCACTCAAGCGAACGGCTGAGCGATCATTTTCGACGGCGTCCGTACGCCGTCATTTCTCGAAGGGTATGGCTACGCCACTCGGTGGCCTGTTGCGTCGTGGTCGCGCGTTTGGGCGGTGGCTCGACCGCTCCATCGAAGCCCCGGCCGAGGCTCCTTGACGGCCATCGTCCGTCCCGCGCATTTTGGGTCTTCCCCGAGAGGGGTGCCAAAATGTAGGCAAGCCTCATCACTTTGACATGGCGGCAATTTTTTTAAGGGCCGTGGTGGAGCCCGGCAAGATGAATTCGACGTTTTCCCTCCTTCTGGTCCTCTTGGCCCGGCTCTTCATGCCGCGGCACAACGCGCAAATGAGGCTGCTCAAGGCCCAGATCCATATTCTGCGGGCCCGCATCCCGGCGCAAAGGATAATCCTGTCGCCGGTCGAGAAATCCGAGCTGCTGCGCATCGGGGCCGAGTGCGGGCACGATATCGACGGGATCATGGAGGTTGCCAGGCCCGCGACCTACAAGCGCTGGCTCGCCCAGATGCGCAGTGGACACCCCTTCAAGGCCGTGGGCAGGCCGCGCCTGACGCAGGAGCTGCGCGATGTCGTCATCCGCATCGGGTCGGAAAACCTCCTCTGGGGCTACAAGCGGATCGCCGGGGAACTGAAGAAGCTCGGGCTTTACGCCGGCGCCAATTCGGTCAAACGCATTCTCAATGAGGCGGGAATCCACCCCAGCCCCGAAAAGCAGAAAAAGAAGCCGGCCCTGCCGTGGACCACATTTGTCCGGGCGCATATGGAAAGCATGGTCGCCTGCGATTTCTTCACCAAGACCGTGTTCACCGCCCGTGGGCCGCTGACGGCCTATGTGCTGATCTTCATCCATCTCGGCAGCCGCCGCGTGTTCTGCAGCGCCCCGACCTACGCCCCCGACTCGGCATGGGCGACCCAGCAGGCCCGCAACACGCTGATGTGGTGCGCCGAACAAGGGATCACGCCGCGCTTCCTGATCCGCGACGCCGACACCAAGTTCAGCGCCAGCTTCGATACCGTCTGGGCATCGGAAGGTGCCAGGGTCATCCAGATCCCGCACAGGGCGCCGAACGCCAATGCCTTCGCGGAATCCTTCATCGGCACCATCAAGCGCGAATGCCTGGATTTCTTCGTCTGCTTCAGCCGGTCTCAGCTCGATTACATCCTGCGCACATGGGTGCGCCACTACAATGTCGAGCGTCCGCATCGGGGGCGGGAGATCGGGAACAACGTGCTTCAAGTCGATTTCCGTCCCGCCCGCGACGGCCCGATCCGCTGCCGGCGCCAGCTCGGCGGCATCATCACGTCCTACACCCGTGAAGCGGCATGATCTGCACCCCCGGAAGTGGGTCACAGGGGGGGGCGCGGGTTGGCGTCGCCCCGACGGATTTCGCGCTATAGGCCGCACGGCACATAGCGCCAATCCACGTTGCCACCCGAGGCAGCCTGACCGGATCGCGACGACCGATGGGACCCGGACCCAACAAGCGCGGGGACCGCGGGAGACGCACTCTGTGGGGCAGATCGAGCGCGACTATAGCGCGACGGTGGGGATGGCGGCCGACCCGCTTGGAGTCCACCAGGCGAGTTCGAGTTTTCGCCGGCCGCGTGGCCGGCGCGATGCCGGTCACGATTGTGGGATGAGCTGCCGGTGGCACTGCATGGCACCGGCACGCCCAAGTCCCGATCACGAAGCAGCTTGCCCGTCGGCGGATTGGCCCGTGCCACTTTACAGCTGAAGCAGTGATGAATTTTGCATCACTTTGTTGCAGTCTGATGGATGTTTGGCTAGGCTCGCCAAAACGCCGGAGGATTCGATGGCTGACCGACCTCTCAAGTCTACGCGTCTCACAGTAAGCCTAGAAGAACAGGATTACGACACGCTGACTGAAATTGCGCTTGCTCGCGACGTTTCACTTTCTTGGGTTATTCGGCAAGCCGTCAGACAGTTCATTGAAAAATCCCAATCCGAAAAAGAAGAAAAAGGAACTGACAAAGATGCCCGCGCGCCTGACGAATAAAGATGCTTCGGGCGACGCAGCGGCGCTGATGGAAGATATTGAAGTGCTCTGGTTCCAAGCGAGTACTGATCCGTCGAGGCTTTCGACGTTTGGCTTTCGTCTTTCTGGCGGCGGGGCCCACCAATCGAAGACCATGATGCTTCACGAGCTTGATGCATTACTAACAGCCCCTCACGCGACAGGAGAAGAACTGAAGCACTCCGCCATCGAAGAGAATCGGATGGGTAAGTCGACCGCAAACACACGGCGGCTTACATTTCGGCACATGTCTTCTCTTTACGGGTTTATGGAGCAGCCACCGCTGACGAAGGTATTCTTGAAGCTGTGGGAATATGACAATGACGGGCATCGCCTCCAAGCGCTTCTGATGTCTCTCGCCAGGGATCCGATACTGCGAGAAACAGCCGCCGTCGTGCTTACGGGTTCGGTCGGGCAGAACCTGCAGCGCCCGCTATTTGAAGCGGCGTTGTCATCAGCGTACCCGAACCGCTTTAGTGAGAAGACGATCCGCTCTGT
>JAGRMU010000307.1 GCA_020441165.1 Sedimentitalea sp. | reverse complement strand
TGCCGGTGATCGAGGCGCATGTCCTTGAAGGCTACTCAGACGACGACAAGGCCCGGATCTGCCGCGCGCTGACCGATGCCGTCCGGTCGGTGATCCCCGCCCCGCCCGAGGCGGTGACGGTGATGCTGCACGAGATGTCCGCCAGCCATTACAGCCGCGGCGGAGCGGCGCGCGAGCCGGCCCCGGCACTGCCCGATCCGCAGGCCCTGGTGCGCCGGTTCCTCGACGCGATGGAGGCGCGCGACCTGCCGGCGGCGCAGGCCATGCTCGCCGAGGGGTTCGAGATGCACTTTCCCGGCACGGCGCCGATGCACGACCTTCAGGAACTGGTCGACTGGTCGAAGCCCCGCTACCGCTTCGTGCGCAAGAGCTATGAGCGCTTCGACACCGCGGCGGGCGAGGACTGCGCGGTGGTACATTGCCACGGCACGCTGCGCGGCGAATGGCCGGACGGCAGCGCCTTCGAGGGCATCCGCTTCATCGACCGCTTCGAGGTGAGGGACGGACGCATCGCCCGCCAGGACGTCTGGAACGACATCGCCGAGGTCCGCCCGTGACGGGCGCCGGCATCGACCCGATCACGCTCGCGGTGCTCGCCGGGCGGATGGAGCAGATCGCCGACGAGATGGATGCCACGCTCTTCCGCTCGGCCTTCAACCCGATCATCGCCGAGGCCCATGACGCCAGCCATGGCCTCTACCACGCCGAGACCGGCGACACGCTGGTGCAGGGCAAGAGCGGGCTGCCGATCTTCGTCGGGGTGATGTCCTTCGCGGTCAAGGCGGTGATCGACAAGGCGGCGGAGACCGGCGGTCCGGTCGATGGCGACATCTGGATCTTCAACGACGCCCACATGGGCGGCACCCACCTGTCGGACATGCGCCTCGTGCGCCCCTATTTCCGCGACGGTGCGCTCTTTTGCTATCTCGCCTCGGTCGGGCACTGGCACGATGTCGGCGGCGCGGTACCGGGCAATTACAACCCGGCCGCCACCGACGCCTTCCAGGAGGCCTTCGTGCTGCCGCCGGTGCGGATCGCCCGCGCCGGGGAGATGCAGACCGACATCGTGGACATCCTGATGCGCAACACCCGGCTGCCGCAATCGGCGATGGGCGATCTCAACGGACAGCTCGGCGCGCTCGACCTCGGCGTGCGGCGCATGGACGAGCTTCTGGACGCATACGGCGGCGAGACCATCCGCGCGGCGCTGGCGGCGCTCAGCGACCGGGCCGAGGCGCTGATGCGCGCCGAGCTTTCATCGCTGCCCGATGGCCGCTGGCAGGCCGAGGATTTCCTCGACAACGACGGCATCACCGACGTGGCGCTGCCGATCCGGGTGGCGCTCGAGATCAGCGGCGACCGGCTGGTTCTGGATTTCGAGGGCACCGCGCCGCGCTGCGCCGGGCCGGTCAACATCGCCCTGCCCACCGCCGTCGCCACCGCCTATGTGGCGATCAAGCACATCTTTCCCGCCCTGCCCGCCAATGCCGGGGTGATGCGCCCGATCGAGCTGCGCATCCCCGAGGGCTCGCTGCTGTCGGCCGAGTTTCCCGCCCCGGTCGGCGGCTATACCGAGACCATCCTTCGGATGATCGACGTGATCTTCTCGGCAGCCGCGCAGGCGGCACCCGAGCGGGTGGTGGCCAATGCCTATGGCACGATCAACGCGCTCTCGATTGCCGGCAAGCGCGGCAACGGCGCGCCCTGGGTGATGTTCAGCTTCTACGGCGGCGGCCATGGCGGCTCGTCCGAGGGCGACGGGCTCAACCACGGCAACGCGCCGATCTCGACCGCGACGATCCCGCCGATGGAAATCCTCGAGGCCGCCTATCCGGTAATGTTCCGGCAATGGGCGCTGCGGGGCGGCAGCGCCGGCGCCGGCACCCATCGCGGCGGCCTGGGCGCGGTCTACGAGATCGAGCTGCTGGAAGAAAACGCCGAGGCGTTCCTCTTCGGCGAGCGCGGCCGCTTCGCGCCGCGCGGCGTGGCGGGGGGCGGCGAGGCGGCGCTGAACGTCTTCTCCTACGAGCAGGAGGATGGCTGGCACCACCCGCCGATGGCCTCGAAGATGCGCGGCATCGCGCTGCGGCGCGGCCAGGCGGTACGGCTCGAAACCCCCGGCGGGGGCGGCTACGGGCCGGCCTCGGCACGGGCGCCCGAGGCGGTGGCGCGGGACGTGGCGATGGGTTATCTCGGCGAAGAGGACGCCACGCGCCTCTACGGGCCGGGCTGGACGGCGGTGCGGTCATGACGGCGAACCGCTCACCGGGCCGGATGATCGGCGTCGATGTCGGCGGCACCTTCACCGACGTCTTCGTTCTGGACGAGGGCCCCGGCACCGCCCATGTCGCCAAGGTGCCGACCAGCCGCCCCGACCAGGCGGGCGGGTTCCTGGACGGCATCGCCCGGCAGGTGGAGGACCTTTCCACCGTTTCGGTGGTGGTCCATGGCACCACCGCCGGCACCAACGCGCTGCTCGAGCGCAAGGGCGCGAAGGTCGGGGTGATCACCACCGCCGGCCTGCGCGACGTGCTCGAGATGCGCCGCCGCGACCGTCCCCGCACCTGGGGTCTGCGCGGCGATTTCGTGCCCGTCGTGCCGCGCAACCTGCGCCTCGAAGTGCCCGAGCGGACCCTCGCCGACGGCACCATCCGCACGCCGGTCGATCTCGATGCGGTGCGCGCGGCGGCGCGGACCCTGCTGGCCGAAGGCTGTTCGGCTGTCGTTGTGCTGTTCGCCAACGCCTATGCCAATCCGCAGAACGAGGCCGCGGCGGTGGCGGCGGTGCGGGAGATCTGGCCCAATCCGCATGTCTCCTCCTCGGCCGAGATCCTGCCCGAGATCCGCGAATACGAGCGATTCTCGACCACCGCGCTCAACGCCTATCTGCAACCGGAAGTGGCCGGTTACCTCGACCGGCTGGAAACAGCGCTGACCTCGGGCGGCTTTTCCGGCGAATTCATGGTCGTGCAGTCCAACGGCGGGGTGATGAGCGTCGAGACCGCCTGCCGCCTGCCGGTCCGCACCGCCCTTTCCGGCCCCGCCGCCGGGGTGATCGCCGCCGCCTACATCGCTCAGAGCGCCGGCTATCCGGACGTGATCACCGGCGACATGGGCGGCACCAGCTTCGACGTCTCTCTGATCTCGGGTGGGCAGAGCCTTCTCAGCCCGCAGACCAGCATCGACTTCGGGCTGGTGGTGCGCAGCCCGATGATCGAGATCACCACCATCGGCGCCGGCGGCGGCTCGATCGCCTGGGTGGACAAGGGCGGGCTGCTGAACATCGGCCCGCAGAGCGCCGGATCCGATCCCGGCCCGGTCGCCTACGGGATGGGCAACGACCGCCCGACGGTCACCGACGCCAACGTGGTGCTCGGCCGGATCGATCCCGAGAACCCGATCGGCGGCAAGCTCGACCGGCTCGACACCGAGGCCGCCGCGCGCGCCATCGACGCCCATGTGGGCGCGCCGCTGGGCCTCGGCACCATCGCCGCCGCCGAGGCGATCCTGCGGGTCGCCAACAGCCGCATGGCCGGGGCGATCCGGCTGGTCAGCATCGAGCGCGGCTTCGATCCCAAGCGCTTCGCCTTCATGCCCTTCGGCGGCGGCGGCGCCCTGCACAGCGGCGCGATGCTGGCCGATGTCGGGATCGGCCGGGCCATCGTGCCGCGCTATCCCGGCGTGACCTCGGCCATGGGCTGCGTGATCGCCGACATGCGGCAGGATTTCGTGCAGACGCTCAACAGCCTGGTCGACGGCCTCGATCTCGGCGCCCTGACCGGGTTCATGCAAAGCCACGTGGACCAGGGCCTGGCGCTGCTCGACGCCGCCCGCACCCGCTTCGAGGCGCGCGACATCGTGTTCGAGCTGGACATGGCCTATGTCGGCCAGACCCACACCGTCGCGGTGCCGCTGCCCGTCGAGGTCGCGGGCGGGCGGGTCGCCCCGCCGGATCGCGCGGCCATCGCCGCCGCCTTCGATGCGACCTACCGCGCCACCTATGGCCGGCTGCTGGCGACCGGCACGCGCCGGGTGATGAACCTGCGCAGCGCGGTGATCGGGCGGCGCCCGAAATTCGACCTCGCCACCCTCGCGCCCACCGCGTCCGGCCCCGCAGAGGCGGCGCGCAAGGGCACGCGCCGGGTGCATTTCGCGGAGGGCTGGCAGGAGACCGCGATCTACGACCGCCTTGCCCTGCCGGTCGGCGCCCGCATCGACGGGCCCGCCATTCTCGAGCAGCCCGACACCACCGTGCTGATCGAGCCCGGGCTGACCGGCACCGTGGACCGGTTCGGCAACACCATCATCACCCGGCAGGAGGGCTGAGACCATGGCAAGCCTCGATCCGATCACCTGGACGCGCACCGCGCTGCTGACCATCGACCTGCAGAACGACTTCCTGCATCCCGATGGCGCCTATGGCCGCGCCGGGCAGTCCGCGCCCGCCATCGCCGCCCTGCCCGGCCGCATCCGCCCGGTGCTGGACGCGCTGCGCAAGCGCGGCGGCACCTATATCTCGGCGCAGTTCACCCTTGTGCCCGGCCCCGGCGGCGCGCCGCTGATCGCGCCGCATCTCAAGCGGCTGCGTCCCTTCCTGACCACCGGCGATTTCGCGCCGGGCGGGTTCGGCCACGACCTTGTCGAGGCGCTGAAGCCCGCCGATTACACAATCGAGAAGGTCGCCTATTCGGCCTTCTACCAGACGCGGCTGGAGTTTCTGCTGCGCGCCCTCGGCATCGACCGGCTGATCGTCGGCGGGATCGTCACCAATGGCGGCGTGGCCAGCACCCTGCGCGACGCGCATCTGCGCGGCATCGACACGGTGATGCTGACCGATGGCTGCGCCGCCTTCCGCGCCGACGTGCACGCGGCGACGATCCTGTCGCTGGGCACGGTGACCCAGACCATGACCTGCGCCGACATGTGCGAGTTGCTGAAGGAGTGAGCCATGGGCCTTGCGGACCGCCTGAAACGCCCTGAGATCCTGATCGCCCCGGGCGTCTTCGACGGGCTGACCGCGGCGCTGGCCGAGTCGGCGGGCTTCGAGGCGCTCTATCTCTCCGGCGCCGCCGTCGCCTACACGCGGCTGGGGCGCCCCGATATCGGCCTGACCTCGGTGACCGAGATGGCCGAGACCATGGCGCTGATCGCCGACCGCACGGCGCTGCCGGTGATCATCGACGCCGATACCGGCTTCGGCAACGCCCTGAACGCGCGGCGCACCATGACGCTCTACGAGCGCGCCGGGGCCAGCGCCCTGCAGGTCGAGGACCAGAGCTATCCCAAGCGGTGCGGGCATCTGGCCGACAAGTCGCTGATCGCGCCCGCCGAGATGGCCGGCAAGATCGCCGCCATGGCGGACGCTCGCCGCTCCTCCGACACGCTGATCGTCGCGCGCACCGACGCCATCGCCGTCGAGGGGCTGACTGCCGCGCTCGACCGGGCGGCCGCCTATGTCGAGGCCGGCGCCGACGTGCTTTTCGTCGAGGCGCCGCGCTCGCAGGACGAGCTTGCCGCCGTGGCGAACGCCTTTTCCGGGCGGGTGCCGCTGCTGGCCAACATGGTCGAGGGCGGCGCCACCCCGATCCGCTCGGCCTCCGACCTGCAGGCGCTCGGCTTCGATATCGTGATCTTTCCCGGCGGCATCGTGCGCGCCCTCGCCCGCACCGCCGAGGACTATTACGCCAGCCTGCGCGCCCATGGCTCGAACGCGCCCTTCGCCGAGCGGATGTTCGATTTCGACGGGCTGAACGCGCGCATCGGCACGCCCGAGATGCTGCGCCTCGGCCGCCGCTTCGACGGCACCGGCCATGGCTGAACCGGCCCGCATCCGCCCCGCCGCCGGGGTCCGCTTCGACCTCGGCGTCGAGACGCTGATCGTCGGCGCCGGCGCCGCCGGGCTGGTCGCGGCGCTGGCCGCCCACGAGGCCGGCCAGGAGGCGCTGGTGATCGAGGCCGATGCCGCCCCCGCCGGCTCGACGGCCCTCTCCGCCGGGCTGATCCCGGCGGCGGGCACCGCGCTGCAAAGGGCGGCGGGGATCGCGGACGACGCCGCACTCTTCGCCGCCGACATCCAGGCCAAGGCGAAGGGCGAGAACGACCCGGCGCTGGTCGACCTGCTGGCCCGCGGATCGGCCCGGGCCATAGACTGGCTGGCCGGTCGGCACGGGCTGCCCTTCTCGGTGGTGGACGATTTCGACTATCCCGGCCATTCGCGGCGCCGGATGCACGGGCTTCCCAGCCGCTCGGGCCGGGAACTGGTCGACCGCCTCCGCGCGGCCTGCGAGGAGGCGGGCATCGACATCGTCTGCAACCGCCGCGCCGAGACCCTCTTCACCGAGGACGATCTGATCCGCGGCGTCGCGCTGCGCGCCCCGGACGGCGCCGTCGAGACGATCGGCTGCGCCCGGCTGATCCTGGCGTGCAACGGCTTCGGCGGCAGTCCCGCGCTGGTCGCCCGCCACATGCCGCAGATCGCCGGGGCGCTGTGGTTCGGCCATGACGGCAATCGCGGCGATGCCCTGCACTGGGGCGAAGCGCTCGGCGCCGGGCTGGCGCATCTGGGGGCCTACCAGGGCCACGGCAACGTCGCCCATCCGCACGGCATCCTGATCACCTGGGCGGTGATCACCGAGGGCGGGGTGCAGGTGAACCTTTCCGGCCAGCGGTTCTGGGACGAATCGCAAGGCTATTCCGAGGCGGCGCGCGCGGTGCTGTCGCAGCCCGAGGGGCAGGCCTGGACGATCTTCGATGCCCGCATCGCCGCCATCGCCCGGCAGTTCGCCGATTTCCGCGCCGCCGAGGCGCAGGGCGCGATCCGCACCGCCGGCACGCTGGCGGAGCTCGCCGAGGTCACCGGCCTGCCGGCGGAGGCGCTGCGCGCGAGCCTCGCCGCGCGCGGCGCGCCGGACCGCTTCGGGCGCATCTTCTCGAAGCCGCCCCTGGCGCCTCCCTTTTGCGCGGTCCGGGTCACCGGCGCGCTCTTTCACACCCAGGGCGGATTGCAGGTGGACGATCAGGCCCGCGTCCTCCACGCGGACGGGCGGCCCTTCGCCAATCTCCACGCGGCGGGCGGCGCCGCCTGCGGCGTTTCGGGCAGCGCGGATGCGGGGTATCTTTCGGGCAACGGCCTGCTGGCGGCGGTGGTCCTCGGCCGGATCGCGGGCGCGGCGGGCCGCTGAGCGACGCGCCCTCCCCGCGGCGGCCCAGCCCCAGACCGGCGACAGGTTCATCTTGGCGCCCCCTGCCGCTAAGGTGCGCCCCGAACAGACCCGGAAATGCCCCATGTTGATTCGCCTGCTTGCCGTCCTGCTGATCTGTGCCGCCGCGATCGGCACGGGCGACGGGGCGCTGGCGCAGGGTTCGGCCAAGGACGGCTACGAGCAGACCCGGACCGAGGCGCTGGTCGGGCGCGCGCAGCGGATTCTCGACAACCCCAGAGCCTCGCTGAAGGTGCTGGAGGAGGTGCGCGCCGAGCTGTCGCGGGTGCGCGACACCGCCCAGGGGATCGTCAACGCCGGCAGCGTCGAGGCGCGCGCGATCCAGGCCCGGATCGAGGCGCTGGGGCCGAAACCCGCCGAAGGCGCGACCGAGGCCGAGGACATCGCCGCCCGCCGCGAGGAGCTGAACAACGAGCTGGCGCTTGCCAACCGGCCGATCCGCGATGCCAACGAGTCGCTGAAACAGGCCAATTTCCTGATCGGCGAGATCGACCGGCGGATCCGCGAGAAGGGCGCCGAGCAACTGCTGACCCGCCTGCCGAGCCCGCTGCTGCCCAGCAGCTGGGCCGCGGCGTTGAGGGACACCGACACCCTCGTCACCCGGTTCACCAGCGATCTTGCGCAGGAGCCCGCCGAAGAGGGCGCGAGCGAGAGCCGGTCGAACCTCTGGATCGCCGCGATCGTCTCCGCCAGCCTCGGGCTGCTGCTGATCTTCGTGGTCACGCCCTTCGTCGCCGGACGGCTCGACCGCAGCTTCGAGACCCGCCCGCCCGGATACCGCCGCTGGCACCTGCCGGTCCTGTCCACCCTCGCGCGCTTCGTTCTGCCCTATATCGGCGCGGTTCTCCTCCTGATCGTGGTGCCGGTGCTCGGCCTCTCGGCGCAGATCATCGACCTGCTGGCGCCCCAGGCCCTGCATATCGCGATGATGATGCTGATCGCCTACTGGCTGGGGCATGTGGTCTTCGCCCCGACCGCGCCCAGCCGCCGGATGTTGCCGCTGAGCGACGGCGAGGCCGCGCAGGGCGTCTGGCTGTTCCTGGCCCTCGGCGTCGTCGCGGCGGCCGAGGACATCCTGGAGCTGTTCCAGACCGAGATGCGCGCGCTCTCCGGGGCCACCTTCCCGGTCCTGGCG
>JAGRMU010000047.1:4890-23796 GCA_020441165.1 Sedimentitalea sp. | reverse complement strand
ATCAGCGGGTGTTCGACGCGATGATTCGGCGCTCGGCGGTGGCACCCGATCCCGCGGCGCAGACCGGGCTTGCGGATCTGGAATCGGTGCAGCGTCTGATCGCCTCGCCGGTGCTGATGGCGGCCTTCGATCTGCCCTGGACGCCGATCTTCCTGGCCGGGATCATGCTGTTTCACCCGTGGCTGGGGATGCTGGCGCTCGCCGGCGGCGCGTTGCTGGTGCTGATCACCCTGCTCAACCAGCTCTTCTCGCGCAGCCCCGTCGCCGAGGCCAACCGGACCTCGCACCAAGCCAGCCTGATGTCCGAGCAGATCCGGACCGAGGCCGAGATGATCCAGAGCATGGGCATGCGCGACGCCGCTTTCGCGCGCTGGAAGACGGCGCGCGATCTGTCGCTGGAGCGCAGCGTCGCGGCCAACGATGTCGGCGGTTCGTTCTCGTCGCTGACCAAGGTGCTGCGGCTCTTCCTGCAATCGGCGATGCTGGGGCTGGGGGCCTATCTGGTGCTGCAGAACCAGCTGACGGCGGGGGCGATGATCGCCGCCTCGATCCTGCTCGGCCGGGCGCTTGCGCCGATCGAGATGGCCATAGGGCAATGGCCGCTGGTGCAGCGCGCGGTCAAGGGCTGGAACAGCCTCGCCGAGCTGCTGACCAAGGTGCCGCCCGAGGCGCGGCGCACCGCCCTGCCCAAGCCGCGCGCGAAGCTCGACGTGCAGGCGCTGACCGTGGTGCCGCCCGGCGAGACGCGCGCGACGCTCAAGACCGTCAGCTTCCGGGTGGAGCCGGGGCAGGCGGTGGGGGTGATCGGCCCCTCCGGCTCGGGCAAGTCGACCCTGGCGCGGGCGCTGACCGGCGCCTGGCGACCGGCGGGCGGGACCATCCGTCTCGACGGGGCCGCGCTCGATCAATACGCGCCCGAGGTGCTGGGCCGGAACATCGGCTACCTGCCGCAGCGGGTGCAGCTGTTCGACGGCACCATCGCCGAGAACATCGCCCGCCTGAGCCCCGAGCCGGATGCCGAGAAGGTCGTGGCGGCCGCCAAGCGCGCCGCGGCGCACGAGTTGATCGTGGCCTTTCCCGACGGCTATGACACGCGGGTGGCGGCCGGGGGCGGGCGGCTCTCGGGCGGGCAGATGCAGCGCATCGCGCTCGCGCGGGCCATGTATGACGACCCGGTGATCGTGATCCTGGACGAGCCGAACTCGAACCTCGACAATGACGGCTCGGTGGCGCTGAACCACGCGATCCGCAGCCTGAAGGCCGAGGGGCGGTCGGTGCTGATCATGGCCCATCGCCCCGCCGCGATCCAGGAATGCGACACGCTCTTGGTGCTCGACAACGGCACCCGCGCCGCCTTCGGGCCCAAGGACCAGGTGCTGCGCCAGATGGTATCCAATCACGACGAGCTGCAGAAGACCGCGGCCATGGGAGGCGTGCGATGAGCGCGCGTCCATGGTCGGCGCGCGCGCCGGTGCTGATCGGCCTTTTCGGCCTCGTGCTGCTGGTCGGCGGCTTCGGGGCCTGGGCGGTGCTCACCCAGATCTCCGGCGCGATCATCGCGGGGGGCCGCATCGAGGTCGACCGCAACCGCCAGGTGGTGCAGCATCCCGATGGCGGGGTGGTGGCCGAGATCCTGGTCGACGAGGGCGACCGGGTCGAGCTGGGCGCGCCGCTGATCCGGCTCGACCCGCGCGATCTGCATTCGCAGCTGGTGATCACCGAGGGTCAGCTGTTCGAGCTGATGGCCCGGCGCGGACGGCTCGAGGCGGAGCGCGACGACGCCGACGCGATCGAATTCGAGCCCGAACTGCTGCAGGTTGCCGCCGAGCGCCCGGAAGTGGCCGACCTGGTCGAGGGGCAGCGGCGGCTTTTCGCGGCGCGCCGCGAATCGGTCGCCAACGAGATCGCCCAGCTGGAAAAGCGGCGCGGGCAGATCGGCAACCAGATCGACGGGATCAACGCCCAGCAGGCCTCGCTGCGGGTGCAGCTGGAGCTGATCCAGCAGGAGCTCTCCAACCAGCAATCGCTGCTCGACCGCGGGCTGGCGCAGGCATCGACGGTGCTGACGCTGCAGCGCACGGCCGCCAACCTCGAGGGCACGCTGGGCGAGCTGACCGCCAGCCAGGCCCAGGCCGAGGGGCGGATCACCGAGATCGACATCGAGATGCTGAAGCTGGGCTCGCGCCAGCGCGAGGAGGCGATCACCCGGCTGCGCGACCTGCAGTCGCAGGAGCTGGAACTGGCCGAGACCCGCCGCTCTCTGCGCGACCGGCTGGAGCGGCTGGACATCACCGCGCCGGTCTCGGGGATCATCTACGGGCTGCAGGTTCACACCCCGCGCTCGGTGATCCGCGCCGCCGATCCGGTGCTCTACCTGGTGCCGCAGGACCGGCCGCTGGTGATCGCGGTGCGCGTCGAGCCGATCCATATCGACCGGGTCTTCGTCGGCCAGCCGGTGACCCTGCGCTTTCCGGCGCTGGACCAGCGGCAGACGCCCGAACTTTTCGGCGAGGTCGTGCAGATCTCGGCCGACGCCTTCGAGGACCAGGCCAGCCGGGCCTCCTTCTACCGGGTCGAGATCGAGCTGGACGAGGGCGAGCTGGCCAAGCTGCCCGAGGGCACGATCCTGATCCCCGGCATGCCGGTCGAGGCCTATATCCGCACCCAGGACCGCTCGCCGCTGGCCTATCTGGTCAAGCCGCTGGCCGATTACTTCAACAAGGCCTTCCGCGAAACCTGAGCGCGGGGGCTTTCCGGCGCCGCCCGGCCGAGGTAGCGTGCCCCGGCGAACAGCGACCGGAGGACACCGCGCCATGAGCATCGAACAGAAACTCGCAGATCTGGGCATCGCCCTGCCCGACGCCCCGGCCCCGGCCGCCAACTACGTGCCCTTCGTGAAACTGGGCGACACGCTCTATGTCTCGGGCCAGATCTCGTCGGATGCGGACGGGCTGATCCGCGGCAAGCTGGGCGCGGGCATGACGGTCGAGGCGGGTGCCGCGGCCGCGCGGCGCTGCGCGATCAGCCTGCTGGCGCAGGTCAAGGCGGGCTGCGGCGGCGACCTGGACCGCCTTGTGAGGGTGGTCAAGCTGACCGGTTTCGTCAATTCGACCGCCGATTTCACCGACCAGCCGAAGGTGATCAACGGCGCCTCGGACTTCCTGGTCGAGGTGCTGGGCGATGCCGGGCGCCACGCCCGCTCGGCGGTCTCGGCGGCCTCCCTGCCGCTCGGGGTCGCGGTCGAAATCGAAGGCATCTTCCAGATCCGATGAGCCCGCCGCTGCCCGGCGGGCTTCTCGCCCGCCCGCTCGCCCACCGGGCGCTGCATGACGCGGGCCGCGGGCGGCCCGAGAACAGCCGCGCCGCGATCCGCGCCGCCATCGCTGCCGGCTACGGCATCGAGATCGACGTGCAGCTCAGCGCCGACGGCGAGGCGCTTGTCTTTCACGACTACGATCTGGGCCGGCTGACCGGGGCACGCGGGCCGCTGCGCGCGCGCACCGCCGCCGAGGCCGCGACCATCGCGTTGACCGGGGGCGACGGCGAGACCATTCCGACCCTGGCCGAGGTGCTGGCCATCGTCGCCGGCCAGGTGCCGCTGCTGATCGAGATCAAGGACCAGGACGGCGCGATGGGCCCCGATATCGGCCCGGTCGAGGCGGCAGTGGCGCGGGCGCTGGCGGGCTATGCGGGCGAGGTCGCGGTGATGTCCTTCAACCCGCACAGCGTTGCGCGCATGGCGGAACTCGCCCCGGATCTGCCTCGCGGCCTTGTGACCAGCGCCTATTATCCGCACGACTGGCCCCTGCCGGCCGAGGTCCGCGACCGGCTGCGCGAGATCCCCGATTTCGCGCGCAGCGGCGCCAGTTTCATCAGCCACGAGGTCGAGGATCTGCACCGGGCGCGGGTGCGCGAGCTGCACGCCGCCGGGGTGCCGGTGCTGTGCTGGACGGTGACATCGCCCCTGGCCGAGGCGGCGGCGCGCCGGCTGGCCGACAACATAACCTTCGAGGGCTATCTGGCGGCTCTGGCCTGAGTGCCGGGTGCGCCAAGGTCGGCTCGGCGCAGGGGCCTTGATCGGCGCCGCCGCGGCCACAGGTTAGGGAAGGGCATCGGGGGCGCGGCATGGATCAGGCGCAGATCGAGATCAGGGTTCTGGCATCGCTGTCGCAGATCGCGGCCGGGGACTGGGACGCCTGCGCCTGCCCCGAGGCGTGGGGCGGCGGCCGCCCGGTCGATCCCTTCACCACCCACCGGTTCCTGAGCGCGCTGGAGGAGAGCGGCTCGGTCGGTCCCGGCACCGGCTGGCAACCGCAATACCTGACGGCTTGGGCAGACGGGATGCTGATCGGCTGCGCGCCGATGTATGCCAAGTCCCACAGCCAGGGCGAATACATCTTCGATCACAACTGGGCCCATGCCTATGAGCGGGCCGGCGGGCGCTATTACCCCAAGCTGCAGATCGCGGTGCCGCACACGCCGGCCACGGGGCGGCGCCTGCTGGTGCGGCCCGGCTACGAGGCGATCGGCGCCTCGGCGCTGATCCAGGGGGCGGTGCAACTGGCCGAGGCCAACGGGCTGTCGTCGCTGCACGTGACCTTCTGCACCAGCGCCGAGGCCGAGGCCGGGGCGCGCATGGGGCTGATGGCGCGCACCACCCAGCAGTTCCACTGGCGCAACGACGGCTATGGCGATTTCGACGGCTTCCTCGCCAACCTCGCCTCGCGCAAGCGCAAGACGATCCGCAAGGAGCGCGCGCAGGCCAACGCCTTCGGCGGGCGCATCCAGACCTTCACCGGCGATGCGCTGCGCCCCGAGCACTGGGACGCCTTCTGGCGATTCTACCAGGACACCGGCGCGCGCAAATGGGGCACGCCCTATCTGACGCGGGAGTTCTTCAATCTCGCCCAGGCGCATCTGCGCCAGGACATCGCGCTGGTGCTGGCCGAACGGGGCGGGCGCTGGGTGGCGGGCGCGCTGAATTTCATCGGCCGGGACACGCTTTATGGCCGCTACTGGGGCTGCATCGAACATCACCCCTGCCTGCATTTCGAATTGTGCTATTATCGGGCCATCGACTTCGCGATCGCCGCCGGGCTGGCCCGGGTCGAGGCCGGGGCGCAGGGCGAGCACAAGCTGGCGCGCGGTTATCTGCCGGTGCCGACCCACAGCCTGCACTGGATCGCCGATCCCGGTTTCGCGGCGGCGGTCGCGCGCTATCTGGAGGCGGAGCGCGCCGCGGTCACCGAGGAGATCGAGATATTGACCGAGTACGGGCCGTTCCGGAAGGCCCGGGTGGAGGAACAGGAATGACCGAGAAACTTTCAGACGAAGCCCGCGGCCCGCTGCTGGATCCGCTGTTCAAGACCGGCTGGAGCCACGTCGAGGGCCGCGACGCCATCGCCAAGGAGTTCGTCTTCGACGATTTCGTCGAGGCCTTCGGCTGGATGACGCGGGTGGCGATCTGGGCCGAGAAATGGAACCACCATCCGGAATGGTCGAATGTCTACAAGACCGTATCGGTGGTGCTGACCACCCATGATGTCGGCGGGCTCAGCGCGCTCGACGCCAAGCTCGCCCGCAAGATGGATGGTCTGGTCCGGCCCTGACGCGCCCGGTCAGAGCAGCAGCTGATAGCTGTGCGGCACATAGGCGAACCCGTCGCCGCGCCGCTCGACATATCCCAGGCCCGGCCAGGGCATGTGATAGCCGACGAAGGGCACCGCCTCGGCCGCCAGCATGTCGAGAAGCCGGCGCCGGGTGGCGGCAGCGGCGGGCTTGTCCTGGTCGAACTTCACCTCCCAGTCGGGATGGGCCAGCGACCAGACATAGTGGTTGGCGAAATCGGCGCCGAGCAGCAGCTGCTTGCCGCTGCTGTCCAGCATGTAGACCATGTGCCCGGGCGTGTGCCCGAAGGCGGCCATGGCGGTGATGCCGCCGGCAACGCTTGCGCCGTCGTCGATGAAGGCCGTCTGCTCGGCCAGCGGGCGCATCTGCGCCTCGAAGGTCTCGTTGCCGGTCTTGTCCCAGGCGTCGAACTCGACCGCGCCGGTGACATAGCGCGCGTTCGGGTAGGTCGGTGCGCCCTCGGTCATCAGCCCGCCGATGTGATCGCCATGCATGTGGGTGATCACCACCACGTCGACCTGCTCGGGGCCATAGCCGGCGGCGGCGAGGACTGCGACGGTCGCCTCGCCCGCAAGGCCGGTGTCGAAGAGAATCAGCTCGGCGCCGGTGTTGACCAGGGTCGGGGTGAAGAAGAACCGCGCCTGGTCGGTCGGAATGCGGGCGGCGTTCGAGGCTTCGGCAAATTCCTCGGGCGTCACGTTGAGGCCGAAGATCGTCTGCGGATCGGGCACCGTGCGCGAGCCCGCCAGCAGGGTCGTGACCTCGAAATCGCCCAGGGCGACGCGGTTGAAGGGCGCGGTCTGGACGCCCATCATCGGCGCCTCGGCACGCGCGGGCGAGACCGCCGCGGCGAAGGGCAGGGCGGCGGCGCCGGCCAGCGCGGCGCGGCGGGTCAGTTTCGGTGGCATCACTGGGATCATCGGTCGCTCCTTGTCGGTTGGGGTCGCGCCAGAGGTAGGGCGCCGAAGGGTCTCGGCCAGTGCGCACGCGAAAGGGGACGCCCCCGCGCCCGGCCGCGCCGCTGGACAATTCGCCGCCCCTGTGAGAACAGGCCCCGGAGCAGGAGAGTTCCATGACCACCACCCGTTTCGCCCCGTCTCCCACCGGCTATATCCATGTCGGCAACCTGCGCACGGCGCTGATGAACTGGCTGATCGCGCGCAAGGCCGGCGGCACCTTCATCCTGCGCATCGACGACACCGATCCCGAGCGCTCGAAGGAGGAATATGTCGATGCGATCCAGCAGGACCTGGAGTGGCTGGGTCTGACCTGGGACCGGATCGAGCGCCAGTCGCGGCGGCTCGACCGCTATGCCGCGGCCGCCGACCGGCTGCGCGAGATGGGGCGGTTCTACGAGGCCTTCGAGACCCCGACCGAGCTCGATCTCAAGCGCAAGAAGCAGCTCAACATGGGCCGCCCACCGGTCTATGACCGCGCCGCCCTGGCGCTGAGCGCGGCCGAGCGCGATGCGCTGCGCGCAGAGCGCGGGCAGGGCGTGTGGCGCTTCAAGCTCGATCACGAGCGGATCGAGTGGCCGGACGGCATCCTCGGGCCGATCTCGATCGATGCGGCCAGCGTCTCGGACCCGGTGCTGATCAAGGCCGACGGCCAGGTGCTCTACACACTCGCCTCGGTGGTCGACGACACCGAGATGGGGGTGACCGACGTGGTGCGCGGCTCGGACCACGTCACCAACACCGCGACCCAGATCCAGATCATCCGGGCCCTCGGCGGCACCCCCCCGGCCTTCGCGCATCATTCGCTGCTGACCGGACCGCAGGGCGAGGCGCTGTCCAAGCGGCTGGGCACGCTGGCGCTGCGCGATCTGCGGGCGCGGGGCGTGCAGCCGATGGCGCTGCTCAGCCTGATGGCACGGCTCGGCTCCTCGGACCCGGTCGAGATCCGCTCGGACCTGTCGGAGCTGATCGACGGCTTCGATTTGTCGCATTTCGGCAGCGCCCCGACCAAGTTCGACGTCGAGGACCTGTTTCCGCTGACCGCGCATTACCTGCAGACCCGCCCGCTCGCCGAGGTCGCCGGCAAGCTGGCCGAGATCGGCGTGCCACAGGACCTCGCCGAGCCGTTCTGGCTGATGGCACGCGACAACATCACCACGCTCGAGGATCTGAAGCGCTGGTGGGCGCTCTGCCGCGACGGCGCCGAGCCGATGATCGACGAGGCCGACCGCGCCTTCGTGGCCGAGGCGCTGGCGCTGCTGCCCGAGGGGCCTTTCGATGCCGGGACCTGGGCCAGCTGGACCGCGGCGGTGCGCGAGGCCACCGGTCGCAAGGGCAAGGCGCTGTTCATGCCGCTGCGCAAGGCGCTTACCGGACAGGAGAGCGGACCCGAGATGGCGGCATTGATGCCGCTGCTGCAGCGGGTGCCGGGGCGCGTTTGACCGGCGCTGCGGGCAACGCGGGTCACCGCGTGTCTGCTGGCAGGGCCGAAAGCAGCTACTCCGCCGGACGGACATCCACCGCCAGCCGCGCCAACCGGTCGTCGACGAAGGCGGTCTCGTCCGGCGCAAGCTGCTGGTGCCGGGGATAGCGCGGCGCCGCGCGGTCGTTCAGGAAGGGCGCCTCCCAGCCGTCGGTGGTCGCGAAGAACCGGTCGGCGCCGGCCTCGCCATACTCGCGCAAATACCCCTGCACCACCGCATCGAGATAGCTGAGCAGCACCGGATAGCGCTCGGACGGCGTGCCGTGCCGGCCGGCGGCCACCGCGTAGACCGCGATCTCGATCCCGGCGCCCAGCGGGTGGATGACCGCCCCGGTCGCCGGCACCCGGTCATAGGCCCATTCGCGCTGATCGAGGGCGCGCCAGTCGTTGCCCGGCACATGGGCGATCATCCCGTCGATCACCGAGCCTGCATCCGGCACCGCGGTCAGGAAGGCGACGGGGCGCAGGTCGGTATGCCGCCAGACCCGGCGCCAGCCGCGCAGCTGCGCCCGGTGCGGGTTCGGAAAATCGTGGGTGGCGCGGTTCACCAGGCTGCCATAGCCGAAGAAATACGGGTCGCGCATCCGGGTCTCCCTGAACAAAAAAACGCATCCGATTGATGTATGTCAAACGCCCATTTTCGCGATCATGTCACAAGGTGTGATCGCAGTCTCGGGGAGGAACGTTTCCATGCGAATCACCAAACGGACGAATATCGCGGTGCGCCTGCTGATGTACTGTGCCGTCAATTCCGATCGGTTGGTCACCAAGTCCGAGATCGCCGAGGCCTGCAACGTCTCCGAAAATCACCTCGCCCAGGTCATCAACCAGCTTGGACAACTCAAGTATCTCAACACCCAGCGGGGCCGCAAGGGCGGCATGACGCTGGCGCGCGAGCCGAACGAGATCCGTATCGGCGACGTGTTCCGCGATGTCGAGGGCGGGGTGCCGGAAGGGGTCTGTTTCGCGGATTCGGACGGATCCTGCCCGCTGACCGACGCCTGCCGGCTGAAGGACGCGCTCTCGGATGCGGCGGTCGCCTTTTATGCCGCGCTCGACGACGTGACGCTCGACACGCTGATCTGCGACAACGCGGTGCTCGGCGACATACTCCAGCCCGTGGGCTGCACCAGGCAGGTGGCCCTCTCGGCCTGACCGGTCATTCGCGGCCTCGCAGAACCCGCGCCGGTCGGGCGGCGAGGGGGCGCCAGGCGAAGAGCAGGCTGGCCAGCAGCGTGGCGGCGATGCCGCCCGCGACGATCCCCAGCGCCGAGCCCCAGATCACCGTGAAGCCGGTCTCGAGCACGAAACGGCTGACCGCCCAGCCGCCGCCGATCCCGGCGGCCAGCGCCACGGCGCCCGCCGACGCCCCCAGAAGCGCGGCGCGCAGGGCAAAGCTGAGCTGGATGCGCAGGCGCGCGGCGCCGAGCGTCTTGAGGATCGCGGCCTCGTAGGTGCGCGCCGTCTCGCCGGCCGCGGCGGCCCCGATCAGCACCAGAAACCCGGTCAGCAGGGTCACCCCGGCGCCGTAGGCGGTGGCCGAGGCGAGGCCCGCCAGCACCTCGGACACCCGGTCGATGGCATCGCGGACCCGGATCGCGGTGATGTTGGGGAACTGCCCGGCCAGATCGCGCAGGATCGCCGCCTCGGCGGCCTCCTCGGCATAGACGGTGGCGATGAAGGTATGCGGCGCGCCCTCCAGCGCGCCGGGATTCATCGCCAGCACGAAGCCGATCCCGGCGGTCGAGAAATCCACCTCGCGAAAGCTGGTGACGGTGGCGGTGATGTCGCGGCCGAGGATGTTGACGGTCATCGTGTCGCCCAGGGCCAGGCCCATCTCGGCGGCCTCCTCGGCGGCAAAGCTGATCTGCGGCGGCCCGTCATACCCCTCGCCCCACCAGGTGCCGGCGGTCAGGCGGGTGTTGTCCGGCAGATCGGCGGAATAGGTCACGCCGCGGTCGCCCTGCAGCACCCAGTGGGCGCCGGCCACGTCGCGGGCGGGCCGGCCGTTGATCCGGGTGATGACGCCGCGCAGCATCGGCGCGCTCTCGACGCGGCTCACCGCCGGATCGTTGGTCAGCCGCGCGGTGAACCCGGCCATCTGGTCCTTCTGGATGTCCACGAAGAAATAGGAGGGCGCGATCTCGGGCAGGTCGCCGGCGATGGCGCGGCGCAGATTGCCGTCGATCTGCCCGACCGCGGCCAGCACCGACAGGCCGAGGCCCAGAGACAGCACCACCGAGGTCGCGCCCTCGCGCGGCCCCGAGATCGCCGCCAGCGCCCAACGCAGCGCCGGGCGGCCGCGTGCCGCGCGCGCGCCGCGCCGGGCCAGGGCGCGCACGCCCCAGGCGGCGATGGCCAACAGCGCCAGCGCCAGGACCAGCCCGCCCGTGGTCCAGAGCGTCAGGCGCAGCGCGTCGCTGAACCAGGCGGCCAGCCCGATCAGCAGCGCCAGGGCGAGGGCGATGACCAGCAGGTACCGCCAGGGCGGCAGCAGCCGGGCCCCGTCCAGCGCATCGCGATAGAGCGCCGCGGCGCGCACCTCGCCGGCGCGCGCCAGCGGCCAGAGGGTGAAAATCAGCGCGGCGAGCAGACCGTAAAGCGCCGCCTCGGCCAGCGGCGCGGGGTAGATCGCGAAGACCGCCGGGATCGGCAGGCGCGCCTCGATCAGCGGCGCCAGCAGCACCGGCGCCAGCCCGCCGAGGGTCAGGCCGAGGGCGATGCCGGCCAGCGACAGCGCACCGATCTGCAGGAAATAGGTCTGAAAGATCGTCGCCCGGTCCGCGCCGAGGCTGCGCAGGGTGGCGATCACCCCGGTCTTGCCCGCCAGATAGGCCCGCACCGCCGCCGCCACGCCGACCCCTCCGACGGCGAGGCCCGAGAGCCCGACCAGCACCAGGAAAGCGCCGAGACGGTTCACGAATTCGGCGATGCCCGGGGCGCCGTTGCGCGCATCGGTCCAGCGCATGCCGGCATCGCGGAACCGCTCGCGGGCCGCCCCGGCGAGGGTTGCGAGATCCGCGCCCTCGGGCAGATCGAGGCGGTACTTGGTGGAGAAGAGCGTGCCCGGCGCGATCAGCCCTGATCCGTCCAGCCCGGCGGTGGCGACCAGGGTGCGCGGCCCCAGGCCGAAGCCCCCCGCCGCCGCGTCCGGCTCGTGGGTGAGGGCGGCCATCAGCACGAACTCGCTGGTGCCGAGGCGGAAGCTGTCGCCAGGCGCAAGGCCGAGGCGATCGATCAGCACCCGTTCCATCGCCGCGCCGGGCCGCCCACCAGTGCCGGCCAGCGCCTCGGCCAGCGGCATGTCCGGCTCGAGACCGACCCTCCCGATCAGCGGATAGGCATCGTCCACCGCCTTGACCTGGGTCAGTGCGCGCTCCGGCCCGCCCGCGCTGTCCACCACCGCCATCGATCGGAAATCGACGATCTCGGAGACCGCGCGCGCTTCCGCGTTCATCCAGGCGCGCTCGGCGTCGCTGGCGAAGCGATAGGTGAAATCCATCTCGGCATCGCCGCCGAGCAGCGCCGCCCCTTCGCGGGCGAGACCGGCCTCGATCCCGGCGCGCACCGATCCGATGGCGGCGATGGCGGCAACGCCGAGGGCGAGGCAGGCCAGGAAGATGCGAAACCCCCGCAGCCCGCCGCGCAGTTCGCGCCGGGCCAGGCGCGCGGCGACGCGCAGGCTCATTCGGCGGCCCGGCGGGCGCTGTCGGGCTCGATCCGGCCGTCGCGCAGCCCGATCACCCGGTCGCAGCGCGCGGTCAGCTCGGGCGCATGGGTGACCAGCACCAGCGTGGCGCCGTGCCGGTCGCGCAAGCCGAAGAGCAGATCCATGATCGCGGCGCCATTGGCCTCGTCGAGATTGCCGGTCGGCTCGTCGGCCAGCAGGATCTCGGGCCGCGTCACCGAGGCGCGCGCGAGGGCGACGCGCTGCTGCTCGCCCCCCGAGAGCTGCGCGGGATAGTGCCCGGCGCGGGCGGCCAGGCCCACCGCCTCCAGCTCTTCTGCGGCGCGCGGGAAGGCATCTCGCGCGCCTGCCAGTTCCAGCGGCGTCGCCACGTTCTCGAGCGCGGTCATCGTCGGGATCAGGTGGAAGGACTGGAAGACGACGCCCATGTGGTCGCGGCGGAGCCGCGCGAGCGCGTCCTCGTTCATCGCCCCGAGGTCACGGCCGAGGGCGTAAACCCGGCCCCCCGTCGCCCGTTCCAGCCCGCCCATCAGCATCAGCAGCGAGGATTTGCCCGATCCCGAGGGCCCCACAAGCCCCAGCGATTCGCCGCGTGCCACGTCAAGCGTGATGCCACGCAGGATATCGACCCGCCCGGCATTGCCTTCCAGCGACAAAGCGGCATCTTTGAGGGACAGGATCGGATCGGTCATCGGCTTGCGGGCCTTTCGGGGCGGTGATCTCTTGGCATATGGGGCGGCGGGCGGCATGCGCAAGTTTCTGGTGGCTCTGGTTTTTTCGCTGAGCGGTTTCGCCGCGGCGGCCGAGCCGGTGGTGGTCGCGATGCTGGGCGACAGCCTGACGCAAGGCTATGGTCTTGCGCAAGAGGAGGGGCTGGTCCCGCAGCTGCAGGGCTGGCTGGACGCGCGGGGCGCCGATGCGCGGCTGATCAATGCCGGGGTCTCGGGAGATACCACCGCCGGCGGCGCGGCGCGGGTCGGCTGGACGCTGACCCCCGAGGTCGACGCGATGGTCGTGGCGCTCGGCGGCAACGATCTGCTGCGCGGCATCGATCCCGCCACGGTCAGGACCAACCTGGACGCCATTCTCGCGGCGGCTGCCGAGGCCGATGTCGCGGTGCTGCTGGTCGGGATGCGGGCGCCGGGCAATTACGGGCCGGAGTACAAGGCGGCGTTCGATGCGATCTATCCGGAGCTGGCCGCAGAGTGGGGCAGCCTGCTGATGGCGGATTTCTTCGAGGGTTTCGGCAGCGGCGATCCCGCCGAGGTGCGCACGCTGATCCAGCCCGACGGGATTCACCCCAACGCGGAGGGTGTTGCCCGGATCGTCTCGGCCCTCGGCCCGCAGGTGCTGGCGCTGATCGACCGGGCGCGGGCGGGAGATCCGACCGGACAGTGAAAACGGCGCAATGAAAAAGGCCGGGCATGTCGCCATGCCCGGCCCTTCAATCCTTGCCCCAACGGGGCGCCGCGGCTTACGCCAGCGCGATATTGACCGCAGCCTCGCGGCCGTCACGGCCGGGCTCGATGTCGAAGGTCACTTTCTGGTTGTCGGCCAGGCCGGTGAGGCCGGCGCGCTCAACCGCAGAGATGTGCACGAACACATCCTTGCTGCCGCCATCAGGGGCGATGAATCCGAAGCCTTTGGTGGCGTTGAACCATTTGACGGTGCCAGTAGCCATCGTCGTTTCTCCTAGTTTGGTCTGCCCACGGGATGTGGCAGGTCGGCAAAGTCAGTGCGTGATCGAGGGGACTGACCTTGGTAGGAGCAGTGGGTCGATAGCTTAACGTCGCAGGCGCAGATATGGGGCCGGACGGGCCGATAATCAAGTGTTTTGTGGAGCGCGCGCCTATTGCGGCGATTCCAGGCCGATCAGCGTGCGGTGGCTGTAGCGCGCGGCGACCGGGCCGTCGTCGCCCTCGTGAAACCGCGGATCCTGCGGCAGGCAGCCCGGCCCGCAGAGCTGCAGCGCGATGCGCGCCCGCCCGTCGATGAACCACAGCCGCCCGCCGGGCGTGGCGACATAGCCGTCGATGCCCTCGGCCGCGTCGCTGGCGATGTCGAGCGCGGTGGGAAACTCGGACGGGATCTCGGGGCTGTAGGCGCCATGGGTATGCACCGAGGCGATCAGTGCCACGTCATCGCCGGGCAGGACCGGCGTGCAGCCATAGTGCCCGCCGCGCACCATCTCGGTGAAGACCGGGCCGCCATCGGGATCGCGCCCCAGATAGCCGCAATATTCCAGGTCAGTGGCGAAGGAGAGCAGTTGCAACGGCGCCAGCCGCGCCTTGACCGCCGCGACCTCGTGTGCCGGCGGCGCGGAGGCGCCGCACAGAGTGGCCGATAGGACGGTCAGGAACAGCTCGGCGAGCACCGCGCATCCTCCTGGCGGACGGCAGGGGGCGGCGCCGCCGGCGGGCTCGGTGAGAGGACGCGCAAGCGGCGCGTCTCAGAGAACGGTCACCACGGTCCCGACCGGGACCCGCTCATACAGGTCCATCACATGCTCGTTCAGCATCCGGATGCAGCCGTTCGAGACGGACTGGCCGATGCTCTCGGGCTGGGTGGTTCCGTGGATGCGGAAATAGGTGTCGACGCCGTTCTGGAAGAGATAGAGCGCCCGCGCGCCCAGCGGATTGCCCGGCCCGCCCGGCTGCACATAGTCGTTGTTCACGAACTTCGCATAGGTCTTGGGATCGCGCTCGATCATCTCGTCGGTAGGCCGCCAGGTCGGCCATTCCTTCTTGACGTCGATGGTCGCGGTGCCGGTGAATTCCAGCCCGGCCCGGCCGACGCCCACGCCATAGCGGATCGCCTGGCGCGGCCCGGTCACCAGGTAGAGGTAGTAGGAGCGCGGCAGGATCAGCATCTGCCCCGGCAGGAAGTCCGGCTTGACCGTGACATATTGCGGGGTCGGATCGAATTCGACGGTTTGGGCAAACACCGCCTGCGGCAAGGCCGTGACGGCGGCGCTGGAGGCAAGGAAGGTGCGGCGTGTAATCATGTCGGTCTCGCGGTCTTGGCTTGGGAAACGGAGTCTGGGACGCGGATGCGCCCGAGGTCAATGGGTTGCTGCGAATGCCGGGCATTCGGCCCGGCCGCTGCTGCGCGCGGGGCACAGATGGCCCCCGCCGCGGACAGGTCCAGCGGCGTCCGAGGCCGCCGGTTGCCGGCTGCGGGCACGGATCGGACGAGGGGGCGCATCGCGGTCATGTTCCGAAGATAGCGCAGGAGACGCCCGCCCGGGGAGTGGTCGTGACGAAAATGTGAAGCGGTGGGCGCGGTTTCAGAGATCGAAACCCAGCCGGATCGCCAGCCAGGTCATTCCCGTGTAGAGCAGGACGGTCAGCCCGCATCCCAACAGCAGCGCCGGCCAAAACCCCCAGCCGCGCCAGAGCAGGGCGGGGATCAGCAGGAACATCGGGAGGCTGGGCAGCACGTACCAGAAGGTTGCGGCGGCATGGCGGGCCATGTTCTCGGGATCAGGTCGCTCGAGCCACAGCCAGATCATGCCCATTACCGAAATCAACGGCAGCGAGGCGATCAGCGCGCCCAACCCTGGCTGGCGTTTTGCAACCTCCGAGACGATGGCGATGATGACGCCGGATATCAGCGCCTTTGCGATCAGGTAGCCCATCCGGAATGTCTAGGCCGATCGCTGCGGTTCTGGCAACACCATGTCTTGCGAACGCAAAAAGGGCGGGCACCAGGCCCGCCCCCTCGTCAATCGGATCGTCCCGGCTCAGGCCAGGGCGAGATTCGACGCACTTTCGCGGCCGTCACGGCCGGCTTCGATGTCGAAGGTCACCTTCTGGTTGTCGGCGAGGCCGGTCAGCCCGGCGCGCTCGACCGCAGAGATGTGCACGAACACATCCTTGCTGCCGCCGTCCGGAGCGATGAAGCCGAAGCCTTTTGCGGTGTTGAACCATTTCACGGTGCCAGTGGCCATATCCGTGGTCTCCTGTTTTCAGGTCGCTGCCCGCGTGAGTGCGGCAGCCCGGCATTGTCGGTCTTGATCGAGAGACTGAGCGCCGGTTGAAGGGAGACAGCGGGTCGATAGAGAATAACGTAGCGAGGGCGCGTCTGACAGGCTTTGAGCGCGATGTAAAGGATATTCGCGCGGGCCTCGCGGTCAGATCGCGCCGACGACGCCTTCGAGCATCCCGCGCACCTTGCCTGCCACCCGCTCGAGGTCGGCATTGTCGATGGCCTTCATCGAGGCGGCGGGATCGACCGCGCTGACCTCGACGCCGTCGTCGAGCTGGCGCAGGATGACGTTGCAGGGCAGCATCGCGCCGACCCGCGGCTCGCAGGCCATTGCCTGCCACGCCAGGCCGGGATTGCAGGCGCCGAGGATCAGGTAGCCGGCCATGTCCTTGTCCAGCTTCTTCTTCATCGTGGCGGCGACGTCGATCTCGGTGAGCACGCCGAAGCCGGCGTCGGAGAGGGCGGCGCGGGTGCGCGCCTCGATCTCGTCCAAGCGGGCGCCGGGGAAGGTGCGGTCGATGGTATAGGACATGTCTTGTCTCCTTGCGAACTGGCCAAACGGAACGGGGCAGGCGCTTGCGGCGCCGCACGCGCCCACTTATATCAAAACGTGAATGTGATCCAAGCGGAAAAGGGGATCGGGATGACGGGCAAGAAACTGACCTGCCTGGCCTGCGGCCAGCTCAACCGGGTTCCGGCCGAACGGCTGGGCGCGGCTCCGAAATGCGGCACCTGCGGGGCGGCGCTGATGCCGGGCAAGGCGATCGAGGTGGATCCGGGGATCCTGGCCAAGGCGGCGCGTCATGACGAGCTGCCCCTGGTGGCGGATTTCTGGGCGCCCTGGTGCGGGCCCTGCAAGATGATGGCGCCGCATTTCGGCAAGGCGGCGCAGGCGCTGGCGCGGGAGGCCCGGCTGGTCAAGCTGAACACCGAGGATCATCCCGAGGCGGGCGCGGCCTACAACATCCGGGGCATCCCGACGATGGTCGCGTTTTCCGGCGGGCGCGAGGCGAAACGCCAGTCCGGGGCGATGCAGGAGGCGCAGATCGTCGGCTGGATCCGGGCGCGCTGAGACGCGCCTGCCCCCTTGCTTTGGTCGCGATTGCGAATCGGGCCCGGTCGGGTAGCCTGCGTTTCGCTTGGCCGCACGCTGCGGCTGGGCTAGACCGATTGCATCCACCCGGAGTTCAAGGAGCCCTGCCATGCACATGAGCGATCAGCGCGAGATCAAGGCCACCCCCGCCGAGGTCTATGCCGCGATTCTCGATCCCGAGACCCTGAAGGCCTGCGTGCCCGGCGCCCAGGAGGTGACCGGAAATCCCGAGGAGGGCTATACCGCGGTGGTCACCCAGAAGGTCGGGCCGGTCAAGGCGACCTTCACCGGGACCGTCACCATGTCCGACATGGTCCCGAACGAGAAGCTGACCATCACCGGCGAAGGGAAGGGCGGCGCCGCGGGTTTTGCCAAGGGCGGCGCGGTGGTCACGCTGACCCCGTCCGAGGCGGGCACGACGCTCGGCTACGAGGTCGAGGCGAAGGTCGGCGGCAAGCTGGCGCAGCTCGGCAGCCGGCTGATCGACGGTTTCGCCAAGAAGATGGCCGACCAGTTCTTCGCCAATCTGCAGACCCAGCTGGAGGGTCCGCCCGAAGAGGAGGGCGCGGAGGCCGAAGCGGCCCCCGCCGATGCCCCGGAGAAAAAGAAGGGCTGGCTGAAGAAGATCACCGGCCGCGCGTGAGGGGTTTCGTGCCTGAGCGGGCCCGCGTGCAGCGCCGCACTGGCCGTTGCCCATCGCCGGCGCTAGGTTGACCGCCGAGCACCGGAGGGACCATGGCCGACATCGTTGCGATCCGCGATCTGCGCAAGACCTATGCCGGCGGCTTCGAGGCGCTCAAGGGCGTCACCCTGGGCATCCGGCGCGGCGAGATCCTGGCCCTGCTCGGGCCCAATGGCGCCGGCAAGACCACGCTGATCTCGACCGTCTGCGGCATCACCACCCCGACCTCGGGCAGCGTCACCGTCGACGGGCATGACATCGTGACCGACTATCGCGCCGCCCGCTCGATCATCGGGCTGGTGCCGCAGGAGGTGGCGCTGGAACCCTTCGAGAAGGTCGTCAACACCGTGCGCCTGTCGCGGGGCCTGTTCGGCAAGCGGCGCGACGACGCGCATATCGAGAAGGTGCTGCGCCGGCTCAGCCTCTGGGACAAGCGCGACGCGCGCACCCGCGAGCTGTCGGGCGGCATGAAGCGCCGGGTGCTCATCGCCAAGGCGCTGTCGCACGAGCCGCGCGTCCTCTTTCTGGACGAGCCCACCGCCGGCGTCGATGTCGAGCTGCGCCGCGACATGTGGGACACGGTGGCCGAGCTGAAGGCGGACGGGGTGACCATCATCCTGACCACCCATTACATCGAGGAGGCCGAGGCCATCGCCGACCGGGTCGGCGTGATCGCGCGGGGCGAGCTTCTGCTGGTCGAGGACAAGACCACGCTGATGGCGCGGATGGGCCGGAAACAGCTCGAGGTGCACCTGGACAAGCCGATCGGCGCGCTGCCCGCGGGGCTGGATCATCCCGACCTGGCGCTGGGCGAGGACGGGCGCTCTCTGGTCTATACCTACGACATCCATGCCGAGCGCACCGGCATCACCAAGCTGCTGAACGATATCGCCGCCGCCGGTCTGGTGCTGCGCGACGTGCAGACCCGGCAGAGCAGCCTCGAGGACATCTTCGTCGATCTGGTCTCGGAGCGCGCCGCATGAACTGGACCGCCGTCGCCGCGATCTATCGCTACGAGATGGCGCGGTTCTTCCGCACCCTGCTGCAGAGCTTTCTGTCGCCAGTGCTGTCGACCTCGCTCTATTTCGTGGTCTTCGGCGCCGCCATCGGCAGCCGCATCGAGGAGGTCGAGGGGGTCAGCTATGGCGCCTTCATCGTGCCGGGGCTGATCATGCTGTCGGTGATCACCCAGTCGATCTCGAACGCCTCCTTCGGCATCTACTTTCCCAAGTTCATCGGCACCGTCTACGAGCTGCTCTCGGCGCCGGTCAACTTTCTCGAGATCGTCATGGGCTATGTCGGGGCGGCGGCGACCAAGGCGCTGTTCATCGGCGTGGTGATCCTGGTGACCGCCTCGCTCTTCGTGGACCTGCGCATCGCGCACCCGCT
>JAGRMU010000047.1:0-4708 GCA_020441165.1 Sedimentitalea sp. | reverse complement strand
CTCTTCAACCCGGTGGTCTACCTGATCTCGGGCTTCCGCTGGTCGTTCTTCGAGACCGCCGACGTGCCGGTGGGTCTCAGCCTGCTGGCGATCGGCGCCTTCACCGGCCTCTGCCTCGCGGCGATCTGGTGGATCTTCCGCACCGGCTGGCGCCTGCGCCAGTGACCTTGCGCCGCCGCCGGCCGGCGGCGCGGCCCCGCGCCGGGGCAAATCAGTTGCCGGGCATGGCTTGTTTACCCGCGCGCAGCATTCTACATCGGCAGGCATGAACCTGCGACTTCCCTTCCTCAAGAACCCGCCCCTCGTCGCCATTCTCCGCCTGTCCGGCGCCATCGGCATGGTCGGGCGCGGCTCGATCAGCGATCACGCGCTGGCCCCGCTTCTGGAAAAGGCGTTCCGGCGCGGCAAGCCCGACGCCGTGGCGCTCGAGATCAACTCGCCCGGCGGCTCGCCGGTGCAGTCGGCGCTGATCGGCGCGCGGATCCGGCGGCTGGCCGAGGAGACAAAGGTGCCGGTCTTCGCCTTCGTCGAGGACGTGGCGGCCTCGGGCGGCTACTGGCTGGCCGCCGCGGCCGACGAGATCTGGGCCGACGACAACTCGGTGATCGGCTCGATCGGGGTGATCTCGGCGGGCTTCGGCGCGCAGGTCTTCCTGGCCCGCCAGGGCATCGAGCGACGCGTCCATACCGCCGGCAAGTCGAAATCCATGCTCGACCCGTTCCGCCCCGAAGAGGAAGAGGACGTGGCCCGGCTGAAGGTGATCCTGAACGACATCCACCGCAACTTCATCGCCCATGTCCAGGCCCGGCGCGGCGACAAGCTGGACAGCAAGACCGATCTTTTCACCGGCGAGATCTGGCTGGCGCGGCGCGCCACCGATCTGGGGCTCATCGACGGCATCGCGCATCTGAAACCGAAGATGCAGGAGCGGTTTGGCGACAAGGTGCAGTTCCGCCGCTACGGGCTGCGCCGGCCGCTGCTGGCGCGCTGGAGCGTGCAGATGGCGCAGGACGCCCTCGGTGGGCTGGAAGAGCGCGCGCAATTCGCCCGTTTCGGGCTTTGACGTGATCTTCAAGATCGTCTCTCTCTTCCTCGTGGTGATGGCGGTGCTGGCCATGTTCGGCAAGTTGCGCCTGCCGGGCGCGAAGCGTCTGGCCTCGCACCGCTGCCCGTCCTGCGGTCGGTTCCGGATCGGCAAGGGCGCGTGCCCCTGCGGCAAGGCGGGGCCGCCGTGACCGCCTGGCTGCTCTGCGGCCTGGGCCTGCTGATCCTGCTTCTGGCCGGGGACGCGCTGGTGCGCGGGGCGGTCAATGTCAGCCTGCGACTTGGGGTGCCGGCGCTGATCGTCAGCCTGACCATCGTCGCCTTCGGCACTTCGGCGCCGGAACTGCTGGTGGCGATCAAGGCGGTGCAGGAGAACGCGCCGGGCATCGCGTTGGGAAACGTGGTCGGCTCGAACACCGCCAACGTGCTGCTGGTGATGGGCATCCCGGCGCTGCTGACGGTGATCCACACCAGCCATTGCGACAGCCGCAAGACCTACCTGCAGATGCTGGCGGCCTCGGTCCTGTTCATCGCGCTGGCCTGGTTCGGCACCTTCACCTGGATTTCCGGGGCGCTGCTACTGGCGGCGCTGGCCTATGTGCTCCACGACATGTTCCGCGACGCCCAGGCGCATCGCCGCGCCGGCGAGGCCGACGAGCTGGAGATCATCGAGGAGGCCGACCCGGACATGCCCTGGTGGCGGATCTTCGTCTACCTGCTTCTGGGTCTCGTCGGCCTGCCGCTGGGGGCGAACCTTCTGGTCGAGAACGCCACCGTCATCGCCCAGATCTACGGGGTCAGCGACGAGGTGATCGGCCTGACCCTGGTGGCGGTGGGCACGTCTCTGCCCGAGCTTGCCACCTCGGTGATGGCCGCCCTGCGCCGCCATGCCGAGGTCGCGCTCGGCAATGTCATCGGCTCGAACCTCTTCAACCTGCTGGGCATCGTCGGGGTCGCCACGCTCTTCGGCCCGATCGCGGTCGATCCGGAGTTCCTGCGGCGGGATCTGTGGGTGATGCTGGCGACCTCGCTGCTGCTGATCCCCTTCGTGTTCTTCAAGCGCGACATCACTCGCACCTGGGGCGTGCTGCTGACCGGGCTCTACCTGGTCTATCTGGTCGCGGTGCTGAGTTGACGGGCGTCAGGACGGAAGGGAGCCAGACATGAGCCGCAGTCTTGTGACCGGCGCCGGCAAGCGCCTCGGGCGCGCGATGGCGCTCTATCTCGCCAGCCGGGGACACGACCTGGCGCTTCATTTCGCCGGCTCCGAGGCCGAGGCGGAGGCCCTCGCCGAGGAGATCCGCGCCATGGGCCGCAAGGCCGTCACCCTGCGCGCCGATCTGACCGACGAGACGCAGATGCAGGCGCTGTTGCCCGCCGCCGCCGAGGCCCTCGGCGGGGAAATCCTGTGCCTCGTGAACAACGCGTCGATCTTCGAGTACGACACGATATTGAACGCGACGCGGCAAAGCTGGGACCGGCACCTGGAAAGCAACCTGCGCGCGCCCTTCGTACTGACCCAGGCGATGGCGGCGCAGGGTCTTGCGCCCGACATCGACGCCGCCGGCGAGCCGGTGGCGCGCGGGCTGATCGTCAACATGATCGACCAGCGCGTGCTCAAGCCGACACCGGAATTCATGAGCTATACGATCGCCAAGATGGGCCTCTGGGCGATGACCCGGACCACCGCCCAGGCGCTTGCCCCGGCGATCCGCGTCAATGCCATCGGCCCCGGCCCGACCCTGAGGGCGACGCGCCAGAGCGCGGCGCATTTCGCGGCGCAGCGCGCGGCGACGATCCTGAAGCGCGGGGCGGATCCGGCGGATATCACCGCCGCCCTGGGCTATTTCCTCGACGCGCCGGCGGTGACCGGCCAGATGCTCTGCGTCGATGGCGGGCAGCACCTGGGATGGCAGACCCCGGACGTTCTGGGCGTCGAATAAAAGGGGTTCGCGCTGCAAGTTTTGCACCGGTCACGAAAGTGTAAACGATTTGTTACAAAAAGCCTTTGGTTTCATGGGCTTGCCCAGATCGGAAATAATTTCTCAATATTATCAGTGGTTTGTCGCGGTGCCTAAAATTTGAGCAAATCGGCAAACTGCCCGTGATTCAACGAAAAATACGCGCTGCCCCAATCTTATCTGCGAACTTGTCCACAGGATTCGTGGATTTGTTCGGGCTTGCGTCGCCCGGTTGAAGATTGCAGCGAGGGGCCGGGAATCATAGGTAAGCGACATGCCCGACGAGACCGCGCCCAGCACCGAGACACCGATCACCGGCCATACCTGCATCCAGTCCTATCTGAACCGGCTGGACAGCTCGCCCGGCGTCTACCGGATGCTCGATGCCCAGGCGCGGGTGCTCTATGTCGGCAAGGCGCGCAACCTGCGGGCGCGGGTGTCCAGCTATGCCCGGCCGACCGGTCACAGCGGGCGCATCGCGCGGATGATCGCGGCCACCGCCTCGATGATGTTCCTGACCACCCGCACCGAGACCGAGGCGCTGCTGCTCGAGCAGAACCTGATCAAGCAGCTGAAACCGAAATACAATGTGCTCCTGCGCGACGACAAGAGCTTCCCCAACATCCTGGTCGCCAAGGATCACGCCTTTCCGCAGATCAAGAAGCATCGCGGCGCCAAGACCGAGAAGGGCACCTATTTCGGCCCCTTCGCCAGCGCCGGGGCCGTCAACCGCACGTTGAACCAGCTGCAGAAGGCGTTTTTATTGCGCAACTGCTCGGACGCGATGTTCGAAAGCCGAACGCGGCCCTGCCTGCTCTACCAGATCCGGCGCTGCTCGGGGCCCTGCGTCGGCCATGTCAGTGCCGAGGTCTATGGCGCGGCGGTGCGCGATGCCGAACGTTTCCTGTCGGGCCGCTCGACGCGGGTGCAGGAAGACCTGGCCGCGCAGATGGCCGAGGCCTCGGAGGCGATGGAGTTCGAGCGCGCCGCCGCCCTGCGCGACCGGATCCGGGCGCTGACCCAGGTGCAGACCGCCCAGGGGATCAACCCGCGCGGCGTCACCGAGGCCGACGTGATCGCGCTCCACATGGAGGGCGGGCAGGCCTGCGTGCAGGTGTTCTTCATCCGCGCCGGGCAGAACTGGGGCAACCGCGATTTCTATCCACGGGTCGGTCCCGACGTGGCCCCGGCGGAGGTGATGGAGGCCTTCCTCGGCCAGTTCTACGATAACAAGGAGCCGCCGCGGCAACTGATCCTTTCCGATGCCATCGAAAATTCCGACCTGATGACCGAGGCGCTGTCCGGCAAGGCCGGGCGCAAGGTTTCGATCCTGGTGCCGCAAAAGGGCGAAAAGGCCGAGCTGGTCTCCGGCGCCCTGCGCAACGCCCGCGAATCGCTGGCCCGGCGGCTCTCGGAAAGCGCCACCCAGGCGCGGCTGCTGGAGGGGCTGGCTGAGGCCTTCGGCCTCGAGGCCCCTCCGCTGCGGATCGAGGTCTACGACAACAGCCACATCCAGGGCAGCGCCGCGGTGGGCGCGATGATCGTTGCCGGCCCCGAGGGCTTCGTGAAATCCGCCTATCGCAAGTTCAACATCCGCGGCGAGGAACTGACCCCGGGCGACGATTTCGGGATGATGAAAGAGGTCCTCGGTCGCCGCTTCGCGCGCCTCGCCAGGGAAGATCCGGACCGCGACAAGGGGCATT
>JAGRMU010000306.1 GCA_020441165.1 Sedimentitalea sp. | reverse complement strand
CGGCCTGTTCTCGCGCCGCTTGCAGGACGGCCTTGCGCTGGTCATAAGACGAGGGGGCCATGGGGGCAATGCGCGTTTCCGCCCGCATGCTCCGATCGCGCGGAAACCGGCCGGGGCGGGCGCTGGCAGCAGAAGGAGTGCCGCGACGAACGGACGCCACAGATCCGATTCCGGAGACAGCCATCACGCTGCCGCGGTCAACCCCTGTTTGAAGGCGGCAAACCTGCGATTTGCCCGGGACCAGTTGAATTGGTATCCGGGATCGGGCTGCCGCCAGCCGTCACCATAGTTCACCGTCAACATGGCTTCTGCGTCTTTCGGGATCTTAAGGCCAGTCGTCTCGCAGATGACAAGCGGAAAGACCTGGTCTTCGCTCAGATCGCCACAGGTATGCGGATAGACATAGACCCTGCCCTCGGACACCCAGGCTGGAAAGAGGTCGATGTTGTAAACGCCGGCGGATTTGATTTGCATCGTTCCGGGGTTCTTGGGATTGCGCTCAGGCACGATTCCGGCCTCCTGCAATTTCTCGCGGGTCTTTTTCCACTGAGCGACGGCCTGCTCGGCCGAAGAAGCGTCCAAACGGATCGCCAGGTCGACATCATCATCATGAGCGATCAATTCCTTGTCGCGCACGACGCCCAAGAGCGTGCCGGAATTGAGAAAAACGTCTTTTCCCACCAACTCCAAACGTTGCACCACCGATGCGATATCGGTCCAGATCGCCTGTTGATCCAAGGTCGCGAAGGCAGAGTGAAAATACAGCCCTTCCAGTTGCGACGGGTCGTGAATCGCGTATTGCAGAACCTGCACGAATTGTTCGTACTTCCCGAGCTCTCCCGCGGCGACGCGCGCGCGAAACAGGCGATAGAGCTGCTTTTGAATCCGCCGCGCACGCCTGCCGCGCGCGATGAATGCAAGGATCGTCGCCTCGAGAAGTTCCGGTGCCGTCTGCACCCCCGGCGCGCTGTCCAGTTCACCCAGCTCGATCAGCACGGCGCGACCCTTGTAGCTATCGCTGGGCGAAATGATCTGCGCCAACGCACGGCGTCGCAATTCGTCGATTCTCGCGGCGGTGCGCGCGCTCTCAATTGTCGTATTCATCCTGAGGTTGTTCTTCGCCAAGTTTCGGACCCAGAATAGCATTGCAAAGTTCAGGATTGATACCGGCAATTGACTGTCAGACAGACCGAGAACAATGGATCGGTTGGCAGCGTTTCAACAGGGCTCGGCGCGATCTGAGGGCGTTCTACCCCTCGCGCTCGGCGGTCTTGACCGCCTCCCAGAGCGCATCCATCTCGGCCAGATCGCTCTGCACCGGGGTCTTGCCGCGGGCCGCCAGGCGCGCCTCGACCGCCTCGAAGCGGCGGGTGAATTTGGCGTTGGCCCGGCGCAGGGCCGATTCCGGCTCGATCCCCAGATGCCGGGCGAGATTGGCCATCACGAACAGCAGATCGCCATATTCTTCCTCGATGCGCTCAGGGCCCTGGGTGCCGCGCGCCTCGGCCAGTTCGGCGGCTTCCTCGGCGATCTTGGCGATCACCTCATCCGCCGAGGGCCAGTCGAAGCCGACGCGGGCGGCGCGCTGTTGCAGCTTGCAGGCGCGCAGCAGCGCGGGAAGGCCCATCGCCACCCCGTCGAGCGCGCCGCGCTGCGCCTGGCCGGCACGTTCTTGCGCCTTGATCGCCTCCCAGTCCGCCGTCTGCTGCGCGGCGGACTTGTCGCGCGAGGCGTCGCCGAAGACATGCGGATGCCGGGCCACCATCTTGTCCGAGATGGCCCGCACCACCGACTGAAACGTGAAATGGCCGGCCTCCGCGCCCATCTGGGTGTGATAGACGGTCTGCAGCAGCAGATCGCCCAGCTCGCCCTCCAGCGCGTCCCAGGCCTGGCGGTCGATGGCATCGGCGACCTCGTGGGCCTCCTCGATGGTGTAGGGGGCGATGCTCGCGAAATCCTGCTCGATGTCCCAGGGGCAGCCGGTCTCGGGATCGCGCAGCCGGCGCATGATTTCCAGCAGCCGCTCGATCCCGGCCTCGGGGTCATGGATCAGGCGGTCATCTGGCATTGCGGCGGGCCTTCATCTTGTGTCACATGCATCAATCCCCGAGCCCGGTCCAGGAGTCCAGCCCATGCCGCCCGTCAACCGCATCGCCGATTTCGCCGGCGACATGGCCGCGTGGCGCCGGCATCTGCACCAGATCCCGGAACTGGGCCTCGACTGTCCCGAAACCGCCGCCTTCGTGGCCGAGCGCCTGCGCGACTTCGGCGTCGACGAGCTGCACGAGGGAATCGCCCGCACCGGCATCGTGGCGATCGTCAACGGGAGCGCGCCGGGGCCGACCATCGGGCTGCGCGCCGACATGGACGGGCTGCCGATCCTCGAGGAAACCGGCCTTGCCCATGCCTCGCGCAATCCCGGCCGGATGCATGCCTGCGGCCATGACGGGCACACCACCATGCTGCTGGGCACGGCGCGCTACCTGGCCGAGACACGCAATTTCGCGGGTCGCGTGGCGCTGATCTTCCAGCCCGCCGAGGAGGCCGGCGGCGGCGCCGGGGTGATGATCGAGGAGGGGCTCATGGAGCGCTTCGACATCGCCGAGGTCTATGCGCTGCACAACGCGCCCGGGGTCGAGGCCGGCGCCTTCTATACCTCTCCGGGGCCGATCATGGCGGCGGTCGACACGTTTCACGTTCATATCCAGGGGGTTGGCGGGCACGGCGCGATGCCCCACGAAACCCGCGACCCGGTGATGGCCGCCTGCGGCATTGCCCAGGCCTTCCAGACCATCGTCAGCCGCAACCACTACGCACTGGACGACCTGGTGATTTCGGTCACCCAGATCCATGCCGGCACGGTCGACAACGTGATCCCCGACAAGGCCTACCTGAACGGCACCATCCGCACCTTCGATCCCCGGGTGCAGGCGATGGTGCGCGAGCGGATGCAGGCCATCGTGGCCGGGCAGGCGGCGAGTTATGGCGTCGAGGCGCGGCTCGACTACGAGGTCGGCTATCCGGCCACGATCAACGATCCGGACAAGGCCGGCTTCGCCGCGCAGGTCGCCGAGGAGATCGCCGGCGCCGGCCGGGTGGTCGCCGATGCCGGGCGCGAGATGGGGGCAGAGGATTTCTCCTACATGCTGCAGGCCCGGCCCGGCGCCTATCTCTTCCTCGGGCAGGGCGAGAGCGCCGGCCTGCATCATCCGAAATACGAGTTCAACGACGAGATCGCCCCGATCGGCGCCTCGTTCTTCGCCCGCATCGTCGAGCGCGCGCAGCCGCTGGCCTGAGCCCGGCCGCGGCCCGACATTCCCGCATCGCCCCGCGCACAAGGAGCACACCCATGTCACTGAAAGACGCCGGCAACCAGGTCGATCAGGCCTTCACCCGCACCGATCCGCGCGGGCTGTCCTTCGAGAACGCCTTCGGTGGCGCGACCTCGTTCCTGCGCCGCCGCTACAGCAAGGACCTGGGCGGCGTCGACGTGGCGGTGACCGGCGTGCCTTTCGACCAGGCAGTGACCAACCGGCCCGGCACGCGGCTGGGACCGCGGGCGATCCGCGAGGCCAGCACCCTGCAGGCCTTCGACCGGCCCTATGGCTGGCCGATCAACGTGATGGAGGAGCTGACCATCGTCGATTACGGCGATCTGGCCTTCGACTATGCCGATGTGCCGGCCTTTCCGGACGCGCTGACCGCCCATATCCGCGGCATTCTGGGCGCCGGGGCGGCCTCGGTGGTTCTGGGCGGCGATCACTACATCAGCTTCCCGATCCTCAAGGCCTATGCCGAAAAATACGGGCCGATGTCGCTGCTGCAGTTCGATGCCCATTCCGACACCTGGCCCGACGACGACATGGCCCGCATCGATCACGGCACGATGTTCTACAAGGCGGTGAAATCCGGCCTCGTCGATCCGGCGCGCTCGGTGCAGGTGGGGATCCGCACCACCAACGACGATCCGCTCGGCGTCAACATCATCGATGCCCGCGAGGTGCATGAAACCGGGCCGAAAGCGGTCGCGGAGAAGATCCGCGGCATCCTCGGCGATCATCCGGTCTATCTGAGCTTCGACATCGACGGGCTGGATCCGGCCTTCGCGCCGGGCACCGGCACCCCGGTCTGGGGCGGGCTCAGCAGCGCCCAGGTCGCGGTGATCCTGCGCGAGATCGCCGGCATCAACATCAAGGGCGGCGACGTGGTCGAAGTCTCGCCGCCCTTCGATTCCACCGGCACCACGGCCATCGCCGGGGCGCATGTGGCGACCGAGATCCTCTGCCTGCTGGGATGGGCCCTGCGGACATGACCGGGCGCACCAGCCGATGAGCGCCTACGATCTGGCGCGCTTCTCGGGGGGCCGATGGATATCGGCACTTCCTCGCACTCGGGCACCCGGGCTACGCCGCTAGCGACGCCACCGAGACGCAGCGCCGGGGCTTTCGGCTGGTTTCGGCCTGGGACCTCCGGCAGCGCAACCTCGAAGCGCGGGTGCGGAAATAAGTCGCGATATCGGCGATAGGCTCACATATCTCACCTGTGATATCGATGGTCTCAACCCGGCCTTCACAGCCGGCACCGGCACGCACGAGATCGGCGGCTGCGAGCTGGTCGAGAGGTCGCCCACCCGCGATCCGCCGGGTGACACGGTGCGAACGGGGTGAACCCGTTGCTTTGCGCGGTGCTGGGCGCGGCGAGGCATAGCATCCCGGCCCGGCCGTCGCTGGGGCGAGTGCCTTGGGGAGGCAGACGGGCGACATGAAGCGACTGGCAATGGCACTGTGGCTGATCCTTGCTGTGGCGATCGCGATCGTCGGCTATGTCCGGCTGGCGCCCTCGGACCCGGCGCGCTGGCACCGGATGCCTGAGTTCGCCGCCGATGCCGATCTCGGCAACGGGGTCATGCGCCGGACCGAGGCCGGGCCGGACGGGCTGGCGCGGCTGGCGGCCCTGATCGAGGCCTCGCCGCGCACCAGGCACCTGGCGGGGTCCGTGGCGGAAGGGATGGTGACCTATGTCACCCGCTCGGCGGTGATCGGCTTTCCCGACTACACCACGATCCGGCAGGACGGCGCGGCGCTGGAGATCTTCGGCCGGGCGCGGTTCGGGCGATCAGATCTTGGGGTGAACCGGGCGCGCGTCGAGGGCTGGATCGACGCTCTGCAGTCGGGATGACAGGCACCCCTTGGCCACTTCGCGCCACATCGGCACGTTCAGCGACATCTGGCACTGGGCCATGAACATGCGCCCGTCCACTTTCAGGCAGATGGTCTCGCCCAGCTCGACCCGGGCGCCGGTCGTGTCGGTGCAATAGCAGTCGCGCAGCTTGCCGTCCGGGCCGACGACATCCGCCGCGGCCGGGAGTGCCAAGAGGACCGACAGGATCGCAAACCGTTTCACGATGCAAGTCTAGCACGGCCCGCCCCTTGACCAAAGCCCTGCGATGTCAGACACCCCGCGGATGGTTCCCGAAGAACGCCTCGCGCAGATCCACGAACGGTTTCAGTTTCTCGAAGCCGCGATGGCCGATGGCACCGGTGCGCGAAACATCGCCGCGCTGGCCAAGGAATACTCCGATCTGAAACCGGTGGTCGAGGAAATCGCCACCTGGCGGTCGCTCCGCGACGCGCTGCGCGAGACCGAGACGATGCTCTCCGATCCGGAGCTGCGCGAGCTGGCCGCCGAGGAGCTGCCGCTGCTGCGCGCGCGCCTGCGGGACGCGGAACGGGGGCTGCAACTGGCGCTGCTGCCGAAGGACGCTGCCGATACCCGTCCGGCGATGCTCGAAATCCGGCCCGGTACGGGGGGCGACGAGGCGGCGCTTTTCGCCGCCGACCTTCTGCGCATGTACCAGCGCTATGCCGAGGCGCGCGGCTGGGGCTTCGAGATCATCGAGGAGCAGGCGACCGAACTGGGCGGGATCAAGGAAGTGGTCGCGCATATCCGCGGCGAGAACGTCTTTGCCCGGCTGAAATATGAAAGCGGCGTGCACCGGGTGCAGCGGGTGCCCACCACCGAGAGCGGCGGGCGCATCCACACCTCGGCGGCCACCGTGGCGGTGCTGCCCGAGGCCGAGGAGGTGGACGTGCAGATCGATCCGAACGATCTGCGGATCGACACGATGCGCTCGTCCGGGGCCGGGGGGCAACACGTCAACACCACCGATTCGGCGGTGCGCATCACCCACATCCCCAGCGGCATCGTGGTCACCAGCTCGGAGAAATCCCAGCACCGCAACCGCGAGATTGCGATGCAGGTGCTGCGGACCCGGCTCTTCGATCTGGAGCGCCAGCGGGTGGACAGCGAACGCTCGGCCAATCGCGCCGCGCAGGTGGGCAGCGGCGACCGCTCCGAGCGGATCCGCACCTACAATTTCCCGCAGGGCCGGATGACCGACCACCGCATCAACCTGACGCTCTACAAGCTCGACCAGGTGATGCTGGGCGATCTCGACGAGGTGATCGACGCGCTGACTGCCGACGATCAGGCACGGATGCTGGCCGAGATGGGCGCATGACCGCCGCCGAGGCGATGGTCGCGGCGACCGCCCGGCTGCGCGCCGCCGGGGTCGCGGAACCGGCCCGCGATGCACGGGTACTGCTGGCCCATGCCGCGCGCATCGAAGCCGCCCGGGTGACCCTGATCGCGCCCGAGGATCTGCCCGGTGATGTGGCCGAGCGCTATGAGCAGCTGATCGCGCTGCGCGCCGTCCGGGTGCCGGTCTCGCATCTGGTGGGCGAGCGCGAGTTCTATGGCCGGCGCTTCAAGATCAGCGCGGATGTCCTTGATCCCAGGCCGGAAACCGAAACCCTGATCGAGGCGGCGCTGGCCGAGCCGTTCGAGCGGGTGCTGGACCTGGGCACCGGCTCGGGCTGCATCCTGGTGACGCTTCTGGCGGAACGCGGCAGCGCCACCGGGCTCGGTGTCGATCTCAGCGAGGCGGCCTGCCTGCAGGCCAGCGCCAACGCGGTGCTGCACCGGGTCGCGGACCGGGCAGAAATCGTGCAGTCCGACTGGCTGGCGCAGGTGTCGGGGAGGTTCGATCTGGTCGTTGCCAACCCGCCCTATATCGCCGCGGACGAGATGCCGGGACTGGCCGACGAGGTGCGCCGGCACGAGCCGGCGATGGCGCTTTCTGATGGCGGCGACGGCCTGGGCGCCTATCGCGCCATCGCCGATGCGGTGGTGCCGCATCTGGAGCCGCAGGGGCGTCTGCTGGTCGAGATTGGGCCGAGCCAGGCCGCGGCGGTGATGGCGATCCTGGCCCAGGCGGAGCTCACGCGACTCGGCGTGGTGCGCGATCTGGACGGGCGCGACCGGGTGATCCGGGCCAGATATGGTTAACAAAGAGGGATAACCGGGCAAAATGCGCCGTTTTGGCGCCAATCGGCGGAAAAAACGCCGCCCGGCCTCTTGTCTGCGGCGGCAAGACGTGCTTACTCAAACGTGTTGCTTATGACGGACGCTGCGGCGGTTCCGGTGCAACGCCAAGCCCAAACAAGTCGATGATCCGGTTGTTATGAAGCGCAAGAGGCGTGAAACGGATCAGACGGCAGTGAGTACAAGGCTCGCCTGAATACATGAGAATGTCCAAGTCCCGCTCGCGGTCCAAGACCAACCGCAATCGTCCGGTTACAGGCGGCAACGTCGTCAACCGCGTGTTCGACAGCTCCGGCCCCGAGGGGAAGGTGCGCGGCACGCCGCAGCAGATCATCGACAAGTACAACCAGCTGGCGCGCGATGCCCAGTTGAGCAACGACCGCGTGGCGACCGAGAATTTCCAGCAGCACGCCGAGCACTACCTGCGCCTGCTCAGCGAAGCGCAGCGCGAACAGGATGCGCGCCGCGAGGAGCAGGACGCGCGCCGCGAAGAGCAGGAGCGGCAGAACCGCGAACGCCAGGCCGAGCGCGACCGTGAACGCGCAGAGCGTCAGGAACGCGAGTCGACGCCGCGCCAGGATGACCCGGCGACCGCGCCGCAGCCCGACGTGATGGACCTGGGCGGCGGCTCGGACGAGGATTCGGGGCTGGTGGAGACGCCTGAAAGCAAGCCGAAACGGGCACCTCGCCGCCCGCGCGCGCCGAAATCGGCGGGCAAGGCAGGCGAGGCCGAACAGGCGCCCCAGTCGGGGAACCCGTCCGAAGCCGCCGAGTAGGCGCGCGTCAGCGGGCGAGCGCCCGCGCCAGCGCGCAGAACCCCTCGATTGACACCTGTTCGGCGCGATCGGTCGGATCGAGGCCGGCAGTCGTAAGTCTTTCCTCGATATCCGGCGCCAGCCCCTTGAGCGCCGCGCGCAGCATCTTGCGGCGCTGGTTGAAGGCGGCGGCAACCACCCGCGACAGGGTCCCCGGATCGGCCGGAAAACGCGGCGCGGGCAGGGCGGTCAGGTGCACCACCGCGCTTGAGACCTTGGGCGGCGGGGTAAAGGCCTCGGGCGGCAGCGACATCACGATCCGCGCCTCGCAGCGCCATTGCGCCAGCACCGCCAGGCGGCCATAGGCCTTGCCGCCGGGCTGGGCGACGATCCGGTCCGCCACCTCTCTCTGGAACATCAGCGTCAGGCTTTGCCAGAAGGGCGGCCAGTCCGGCGGCGTCAGCCAGCGTACCAGGAGTTCCGTGCCGATATTGTAGGGCAGGTTCGCGGCCACCCGCACCGGCGGCGTCAGATGCGCCAGAGGGTCGATCGCCAGCGCGTCGCCCTCGAGGATGGTCAGCCGCCCGGGATAAGCGGCGGCGATCTGGTGAAGCGCCGGCAGGCAGCGCGCGTCCTTCTCCACCGCCAGCACGTGGCGCGCGCCCTCGGCCAGCAGGCCGCGGGTCAGCCCGCCGGGGCCGGGGCCGATCTCGAGCACGTCGCAACCGGACAGATCCCCCGCCTGGCGGGCGATCTTGGCGGTCAGATTGAGATCGAGCAGGAAGTTCTGCCCCAGTGACTTGCGCGCGCTCAACCCATGCGCGGCGATCACCTCGCGCAGCGGCGGCAGGGCGTCGATGGCGCTCATCCGCGGGCCATGACCTGCGCCAGTTTCAGCGCCTCGATCAGGCTGGCGGGATTGGCGACGCCCTTGCCGGCGATGTCGAAGGCGGTGCCGTGATCGGGCGAGGTGCGGATGAAGGGCAGGCCAAGGCTCACGTTCACGCCGCGGTCGAAATCCAGCGTCTTGATCGGGATCAGCGCCTGGTCGTGATACATGGCGATGGCGGCGTCATAGCGGGCGCGGGCGGCGGCGTGAAAGAGCGTATCGGCCGGGTGCGGCCCGCTCAGCGCATAGGCCTCGCCCCCCAGGCCGGCGAGCAGCGGCGCGATCCATTCGACCTCTTCGCGTCCCATCTTGCCGCCCTCGCCAGCGTGGGGGTTCAGCCCGGTCACCGCGAGGCGCGGATGCGCGATACCGAACTGCGTGCGCAGGGCGTGGGCGGTGATCTCGATGGTGTCGCGCAACAGGTCCGGGGTGAGCGCGCGCGGCACCTCGGAGAGCGGGATGTGGATGGTCGCCGGCACCACCCGCAGCTGCGCGCTGGCCAGCATCATCACCACCCGGCGCACCCCGGCCAGCGCCCCCAGGAACTCGGTATGCCCGGGATAGGCGAAGCCGGCGCCGTCGATCAGCGCCTTCTTGTGGATCGGCGCGGTGCAGAGCGCCGAGGCGCGCCCCGACTGCACCAGAGCCACGGCGCGTTCGATGGCCTCGATGACCCCGCGCGCGTTGCGCGGATCGGGGCGGCCGGGCGGGGCGGGCGCGGCGAAGGGATGGGCGAGGACCGGCAGCGCTGCGGTGCTGGCGGCGGCGGCTTCCGACGGATCTCCCAGCAGCCGCACCGGCGTCCCCGGGGGCAGATGCGCCGGGTCTCCGATCCACAGGAACGGGCAGTCGCCCTTCAGCGCCTGCCAGGCGCGCACCGCGATCTCCGGCCCGATCCCCGACGGCTCGCCGCAGCTCAGGGCGATGGGGGCGGTCATCTCTCGACGATCACCGCATCCGCGCGCAGCTGATCCAGGTAGCTCTGCGAGAAGGCCGCGAGGCGCTGCTGGGCCAGGGCGTTGGCGACCTCCTCGCGCGAGGCGTCCTCGTTCACCGCCGCGGTGCGCCCGCACATCATCAGCACCATCAGCGTCTGCCCGTTCGACCGGGTCAGCGCGGTCGAGACCTCGCCCGGGTCCAGCTTGGCCAGCTCCAGCGCCACGTCGCGCGGGATCTGCGCCGGCGGCAGGGTCTCGCGGACCAGCACCTCGGGCGGCTGGCCGCGGGCGATGCCGTAGAAGTCGTCGCAGGCGTCCACCAGGTTGACGACCCGGGCCGCTTCCCGCAGCCCCGCCTCGCTGCGACCGCCGGCGATGAAATAGCTGACGAACTCGATCGCCGAATAGCTGGGCTCGGCCGGCGCGGTTTCCTGGATGTCGCGCAGCTGGAAGAGGGCGATGGCCTCGGGCAGGCCGATCGGCGCGGTCACCTGCCCGGGGCTGAGGCCCAGGATCACCGGGCGCAGTCCCGGCGGCAGGTCGTTGATGTTGACCCATTCCATCCGGCCGCCCTGGTCGCGGGTATTGGTGACCGAGTACTGCTGCGCGGCCTCCGAGAAGGCGGCGATGCTGGTCACCTGCGAGATCTCCTGGGCCAGGGCGTCGACCTCCTCGGCGGTCTGCGGGGTGATCGGGATCACGATCTCCGACAGCAGCACCCGCACCCCGCCGCTGCCGCCGGCCTGGCCGATGGCGCGGTCGATCTCGGCGTCGGTGGGGCGGGCGCGGGCCAGGAACCGGGCGCGGATGAATTCCCGCCAGGCGAGGCTGACCTTGGTGAAATCCCGCATCGTCTCGGCCGACACACCCCCTTCTTCCAGCGCGTTGAGGAATTCGTCGGCGCTGAGCTGGGTGCGCGCCGAGAACTCCTCGATCCCGGCCTGCACGTCCTCGGGCGAGATCTCGATATCGGCGGCCTTCACCGCCTGCTGCTTCAGCCGGTCGTCGATCAGCGCCTCGCGGGCCAGCTTGACCGGATCGCCGGGAGCGCGCAGCAGCCGCAAGAGCTGGGTGCGCTGCTCGAGCTCGAAGGTGGTGATGACGTCGTCATTGACGATGATCGCCGGCGCGAACAGACCCTGTGCCTGCAGCGGCGCGGGACCGGCCATCGGGAGCGCGAGCGCCAGGGCCGCGACAAGCAGGCGCCGGATCGAAGGCCGCGCCGCATGGATTGGGATCAGCTGCATGTTCGCCTGTATTTTTCTGTTCCGGCATCGACGGCAAAACCGTTCAGACCGATGGTAAACCCGAAATCCGTCGAAGGCTCAACACTTGCCGACGAGGTATAGCGCCGGTTCAGTGAAACATCGACGGTGACGCATTCGTTGCGCCAGATCACACCGATGCCGGCGCGGATTGGCTGATCGGTGGAGGTGTCATAGCGCAGATTGGCGCTGGCGGTCCAGTTGGGGTTGATCTGGTAGGCGCTGTCGAACCAGATTTCCGACAGGGCATCCTCGCGCGCCTCGGCCGGATCGCTGTCCAGATAGACGTAGCTGCCCGAGATCCGCGCCCGCTCGGCGATCCAGTCGCCGCGCAGCTCGGCCTTGGAAAAGCTGAAATCGCCGGCGAGCAGCCCGCGCCCGGTCAGCGCCAGGCCGTTGTCGAGGATCACCTGCCCCGAGAGCAGCAGGTCCGAAGAGGTGCCGGCCAGGCCCGAGCTTGCGGTGAAGGAGGGGTCGGCATCCTGGCGGAACACCTGCCCGATACCGGCCGAGGCCTGCCATCCGGCGGGCGCATAGGCCGACCAGTTCAGCCCGTAGACGAAGGCGGCGCCGTCCTCGCGGCGGTCGGGGGCGGGAAAGCGCGAGAGGGACAGAAGGTTGCCCTGGTCGAACTCGACGAAGCCGCTTTCGTCATTGGGCACGTCGCTGCCGTTGACCTGGCTCCAGCCGAGCTGGGCGATCGGCTCGAGCACATGGACGACGCCGTTCGCGGCGGTCCTGGTCAGCGGATAGCGCAGCGACAGGGCGGTGCGCGGGGTCAGCCGCGTCACCTCGGGCGGATAGGTGCTGTCCTGGCGGATCGCGAAACTGTCCGCCGCGAGGCCGATCAGCCAGTCGGCACGCAGGCCCGGTCCCAGCACCCAGTTGCGCCGCCAGTCGATATCGGCCGTGGCCCGGGCGATGTCGCGCCCCAGGATATCCTCGCTCGAGTCGCGCTGATGCCCGTGCAGGTCCAGCGTCAGGCGCGCTTCGCCGCCGATCCCCTTGGGAAAGAAGCGTTTCTGATAGGCCGCATCCGCCACCCGGGTGGGCAGGGTCGAGTCCTGCTCGCTGTCGCGCAGGGATTCGTAGTAGATCAGCCCGGTGCCGAAATAGGTGTCGCGCTTGACCCGGATCAGCTCGATATCGCTTTGCAGCCTGTCGAGATCGGGCAGGCCGTAATCGACCAGGTAGGAATTGTCCGAGACCGTCTGGATGTCGAAATTCAGCTGGAAGTCGCGGGCCAGATCGAAGCTGCCGGTCCCGAAGAGGTACCCGCGATTGTCGCCGGGTTGCAGGTCGTCGCGGGTGAAGGCGCCCTCGAACGCGATGTCGCCGGTGCGGAAGGCCTGGCGATAGCGGAAATCGAGCGTCTTCGTCTTGGGCGAGATGTAGGGCGACAGGGTCAGGTCGCGGCTGGGCCCCAGCGGGATGAAATAGGGCAGGCGCAGCCCGGTGCCGAGCTGCGAGGTGGTGCGGATCGCGGGGATCAGGAAGCCGCGCGCACGCTCCAGCGTCGGGTCGGGCAGGCGCAGGCGCGGCAGGTAGAGGATCGGCACGTCCAGCACCCGGAACTGGGCGTCCTCGAAATAGAGCTGCCGCTCCTGCTGGTCGTGGATCACCTTCCGCGCGCGAATCTGCCAGAGCGGCGGGCGGCCGTCGGCGCAGACATGGCAGGAGGTGACCGCGGTCTTGTAGAGCTGCGAATAGCGCCCGCCGACCCGCGTCATCTGCAGCGAGGCCAGTTGCAACTGCTGGTCGAGCACCAGCCGCGCCCCGGCCAGAAGGCCGTTCTGCAGCCCCGAATCGAGCTCGGCCGAGGTGGCCAGAACCGTGACGCTGCCGCCCTGGTCGATGCGGATCGGCCCGTCGATGGTCAGCTTGCCGCTGGCCCGGTCGAAGGTGATGCGGCTGGCCTGCAGGCGGATATCGCCCTGCAGCGCCTCGACATTGCCCTCGGCGACCAGTTGCCGCTCGGCGGTGACATAGACCTGATCGGCGACCAGCAGCGCCGGTTCGGCCGCGGTCTGCGGGCTCTGGCCGCGAGCCGCGCCGGCCAGCCACAGCGCGCCGAGCAGCGCCGCCGCCATGATCCGCCCGGCCCGTCTCATCCGTCCTCCGCATGCAGCAACAGGCCCATGCCCAGCAGGATCGCGGCAATCGGCGGCGCCCAGGCGGCGAAGGCCACCGGGATCTGCCCGTTCTCGCCGAGGATCTGCGCGAAGTTGCGCACGAAATAGAGGGCGAATCCCAGCATCACCGACATCAGCACCGCCACGCCGGTGCCGCCGAACCGGGTGTGGCGCATGGTGAAGGCCGCGCCGATCAGCACCATCGAGATCAGGAACAGCGGCCGGGCCAGTTCGGCCTGCAGCCAGACCTCGTGATGGGTGGTCGAGAACCCCGCCTGGCGCAGCTGGCGGATCGTGTCGGGCAGATCGTAGATCGAAATGCCCGTGCTGCGCCCCAGGCTGTCGCGGATCCGCTCTTCGGTGAGCGTGGTCGGCAGGCGCAGCGTGTCATGGGTGGCGGCGGTCGCCTCGGGATTGATCCCCGGCACCAGCGGCCAGACCTTGACCCCAGAGAGCACCCAGGCGTCGTCGTCGAGCCGGGCGCTCTTGGCGGTGATCCGGCGCACCGGTCCGCCCTCGGGCGCATAGGTCAGGATGGTCACGCCCAGAAGGGTGATCGCCGCCTCGTCGCCGTCATAGCCGGTGGCGTGGATCACCGATTGCCCCGCCTCGCCGCCCTGGCGCAGCCATAACCCTTCGCCGCTGAGCGAGACCGCCGAGACCCCGCCCGAGCGGAAGCTTTCGGAGAGCGCCTCGTACCGGTTCGAGGTGGCGGCGACGATCGGGTTCAGGGTGCTGACCGCCAACACGCCGATCACCAGCGCCACCAGCAGCGGCGCCAGCAGCGCGCGGATGCCCGAGCGGCCGGTGGCTCGGGTCACCACCAGCTCGCTGCTGCGCGCCAGCCCGACGAAGAGCACCACGGTCGAGAGGATCATCAAGAGCGGCAGGATCTCGTTGACCGCGCCCGGGGTGTTGAGCAGCATCAACCGGATGAGCTGGCCCAGCCGCAGATCGAAGCCCTCGAAGCGGCGCAGCTGCTCGATCAGGTCGATCAGCATGATCAGCGACAGGAACACCGCCCCGATCAGCAGGAAGCTGAGGGCGAAACGCCGGGCGAAATAGCGGTCGAGGATCATGCCGCGGCCTCCCCGGGCGGGGAGCGCGGCCGGCGGCGCAGCAGCACCCAGAGCGGGCGCGAGGCGATCCTGAGGAAGAGCGCGGCGATCGCCAGCCCCAGCAGGGTCGGCAGGTAGATCAGCGGCCAGAGCCGCGCGTTCGCCAGAACCGGCTCGGTCACCACCCCGCGCAGCACCTCCAGCCCGATCAGCAGCACGAAGGCGGCCAGCGCCTGTCGCCAGACCCCGAAGCGCGAATAGCTGCCCAGCATCAGGGTCGAGAAGCCGACCAGCACCACCGCGATGCAGACCAGCGCCCGGGCGAAGCGCAGGTGCAGCTCCTCGGCGATCTGGCCCGAGGTGTAGCCTTCGGCGGCGGTGATCGCCGCGCCGTCGCGGATCAGCTCTGGCGTCGGGATCGCCCGCAGGCTGCGGGCGCGGGTCGTGCGCTCGGCGATCAGCGGGCTGATGTCATAGGAGAAATCGGCGAAATTGGTGCTCGAGAGCGAGCCGCTCTCGCGGTCGAAGCGCAGCGCCAGGCCGTCGACCATGATCAGGTTGACCTGCTCGCCCTGGCGCACCAGGAAGGCCTTGGCACCGGTATAGGTGGTGCTGCGCGTCGGATCGCGCCGGTCCGAAAGGAACACGTCGTTGAGCGTGCCGTCGCGGTCGATCTTGCGGATGTAGAAGGTCACGCCCTCGGCCGGATGCAGGAAGGTGCCCTCGTTCAGCAGCCGCGCGGTCAGGTTCCGCGCCACCTCGGTCTCGCGGATCGCCAGTTGCTTGATCGAGCCGGGCAGCAGCACGTGGGTGAGCACGCTCATCATCAGCGCGCAGATCAGGCCGAAGACCAGCGCCGGGCGGGCCAGCCGCCAGGGGCTGGTGCCGGTCGCCTGCATCACCGTCAGCTCGCTGTCGCCGTTCAGCCGGTTGGTGACGAAGACCGCCGCGGCGAAGGCGGCCATCGGCAGCACCATGCGGATCAGGTTGGGCAGGGCCAGGGCGGTGAACTCGAAGAACACCATCGCGGACTGACCGTCGCCGATCAGCTTGTCGAACAGCACCACGGCGCGGTTGATCCAGAACATCGAAACCAGGATCAGCGAAAAGAAGCCGAAGAACAGCAGGTATTGCGACAGCACGTATCTGTCGTAGCGTGACACTGCGCCCCCTTCTGGTTTTCTGCCGCCTGATGCGGCCCGACACTAGGGCAATTGGTGGCCGGGGAAAACTGCTATCTGGTCAAGCCGCATGGGCCGGGTTACCTCTGTGCGCGACACCAGCACCGGAGATTGCCCATGACCCGCCCGACCCCGTTCCGCTTCGAGCCCACCGATCTGGACAGCATCGCCGGGTCCGAGGGCCGCGTCGCGATCCTGGTCACGCCGGATGGCAAGCTCGACCCGGCAGGGCGCCGCGCCAACCGGCTGAGCAAGGGTGCGGTGGCCCGGCTGCTGGCCAGCGACCGCTTCGCCAAGGCCAAACCCGGGCAGGCGATGACCCTGGCCTGGCCTGCCGGGATGCAGGCAGAGGCGCTGGATGTCTTGGTGCTGGACCGCAAGAGCGATCCGGTGGCAGCGCGCAAGGCCGGCGCCGCGCTGGGGGCACTGAAGACGGGCAAATCGCTGCGGGTGATGGCGGGCAACACCCGGCACGCCGCCGATCTGGCGCTCGGCATCGCCCTGCGCGATTATGGATTCGACGTCCACAAGACCGCCGACAAGGACGAGGATGCCGCCTCCGAGGTGGTGATCTGCCATGCCGATGCCGAGGCGCTGGGGCAGGCCGCCGCGCCGCTGCTGGCAGTCGCCGAGGGGGTCTTCATGACCCGCGATCTGGTCAACGAGCCGGCCAACGTGCTGACCACCACCGCCTTCGCCGAACGTCTGGCCGAGATGCGCGATCTGGGGCTCGAGGTCGAGGTGCTGGACGAGGACAAGCTGGCCGAGCTGGGGATGCGCACGCTCTTGAGCGTCGGGCAGGGCTCGGACAGCCCCTCCAAAGTCGTGGTGATGCAGTGGAAAGGCGGGGACGAGGACGCGGCGCCGCTGGCCCTGATCGGCAAGGGCGTGGTCTTCGACACCGGCGGCATCTCGCTGAAACCCGCGGCCGGCATGGAAGACATGACGATGGACATGGGCGGCGCCGGGGTCGTTGCCGGCACCATGCGGGCGCTGGCGCTGCGCAAGGCCAAGGCCAACGTGGTGGGGCTGGTGGGGCTGGTCGAGAACATGCCCTCGGGCAGCGCCACCCGGCCCGGCGACGTGATCCGCTCGATGAAGGGCGACACGGTCGAGATCCTGAACACCGACGCCGAGGGGCGGCTCGTTCTCTGCGACGTGATGTGGTACGCGCAGGAACGGTTCAAGCCCGCGGGGATGATCGATCTTGCCACCCTGACCGGCGCCATCGTGATCGGCCTCGGGCATGAGAATGCCGGGGTGTTTTCCAACGACGACGCGCTCTGCAACGCCTTCCTGAAGGCGGCGGAGGCCGAGGGCGAGGGGGCTTGGCGGATGCCGCTGGGCAAGGGTTATGACGACATGCTGAAATCGCGCATCGCCGACATGAAGAACATCGGC
>JAGRMU010000305.1 GCA_020441165.1 Sedimentitalea sp. | reverse complement strand
CGCCGCGCCGTCGCGGATCAGCTCGGGCGTCGGGATCGCCCGCAGGCTGCGGGCGCGGGTCGTGCGCTCGGCGATCAGCGGGCTGATGTCATAGGAGAAATCGGCGAAATTGGTGCTCGAGAGCGAGCCGCTCTCGCGGTCGAAGCGCAGCGCCAGACCGTCGACCATGATCAGGTTCACCTGCTCGCCCTGGCGCACCAGGAAGGCCTTGGCACCGGTATAGGTGGTGCTGCGCGTCGGATCGCGCCGGTCCGAGAGGAACACGTCGTTGAGCGTGCCGTCGCGGTCGATCTTGCGGATGTAGAAGGTCACGCCTTCGGCCGGATGCAGGAAGGTGCCCTCGTTCAGCAGCCGCGCGGTCAGGTTGCGCGCCACCTCGGTCTCGCGGATCGCCAGTTGCTTGATCGAGCCGGGCAACAGCACGTGGGTGAGCACGCTCATCATCAGCGCGCAGATCAGGCCGAAGACCAGCGCGGGACGTGCCAGCCGCCACGGGCTGGTGCCGGTCGCCTGCATCACCGTCAGCTCGCTGTCGCCGTTCAGCCGGTTGGTGACGAAGACCGCCGCCGCGAAGGCGGCCATCGGCAACACCATGCGGATCAGGTTGGGCAGGGCCAGGGCGGTGAACTCGAAGAACACCATCGCGGACTGACCGTCGCCGATCAGCTTGTCGAACAGCACCACGGCGCGGTTGATCCAGAACATCGAGACCAGGATCAGCGAAAAGAAGCCGAAGAACAGCAGGTATTGCGACAGCACGTATCTGTCGTAGCGTGACACTGCGCCCCCTTCTGGTTTTCTGCCGCCTGATGCGGCCCGACACTAGGGCAATTGGCGGCCGGGGAAAACTGCTATCTGGTCAAGCCGCATGGGCCGGGTTACCTCTGTGCGCGACACCAGCACCGGAGATTGCCCATGACCTGCCCGACCCCGTTCCGTTTCGAGCCCACCGATCTGGACAGCATCGCCGGGGCCGAGGGCCGCGTCGCGATCCTGGTCACGCCGGATGGCAAGCTCGACCCGGCGGGGCGGCGCGCGAACCGGCTGAGCAAGGGCGCGGTGGCCCGGCTGCTGGCCAGCGACCGCTTCGCCAAGGCCAAACCCGGGCAGGCGATGACCTTGGCCTGGCCGGCCGGGATGCAGGCCGAGGCGCTGGATGTGCTGGTGCTGGACCGCAAGAGCGATCCGGTGGCGGCGCGCAAGGCCGGCGCCGCGCTGGGGGCGCTGAAGACAGGCAAGTCGCTGCGGGTGATGGCGGGCAACACCCGGCACGCCGCCGACCTGGCGCTCGGCATCGCCCTGCGCGATTATGGATTCGACGTCCACAAGACCGCCGACAAGGACGAGGATGCCGCCTCCGAGGTGGTGATCTGCCATGCCGATGCCGAGGCGCTGGGGCAGGCCGCCGCGCCGCTGCTGGCGGTCGCCGAGGGGGTCTTCATGACCCGCGATCTGGTCAACGAGCCGGCCAACGTGCTGACCACCACGGCCTTCGCCGAACGTCTGGCCGAGATGCGCGATCTGGGGCTCAAGGTCGAGGTGCTGGACGAGGACAAGCTGGCCGAGTTGGGGATGCGCACGCTCTTGAGCGTCGGGCAAGGCTCGGACAGCCCGTCCAAGGTGGTGGTGATGCAGTGGAAGGGCGGGGCCGGGGACGCGGCGCCGCTCGCCCTGATCGGCAAGGGCGTGGTCTTCGACACCGGCGGCATCTCGCTGAAACCCGCGGCCGGCATGGAAGACATGACCATGGACATGGGCGGCGCCGGGGTCGTTGCCGGCACCATGCGGGCGCTGGCGCTGCGCAAGGCCAAGGCCAACGTGGTGGGGCTGGTGGGGCTGGTCGAGAACATGCCGTCGGGCAGCGCCACCCGGCCCGGCGACGTGATCCGCTCGATGAAGGGCGACACGGTCGAGATCCTGAACACCGACGCCGAGGGGCGACTCGTCCTCTGCGACGTGATGTGGTACGCGCAGGAGCGGTTCAAGCCCGCGGGGATGATCGATCTTGCCACCCTGACCGGCGCCATCGTGATCGGCCTCGGGCATGAGAATGCCGGGGTGTTTTCCAACGACGACGCGCTCTGCAACGCGTTCCTGAAGGCGGCGGAGGCCGAGGGCGAGGGGGCCTGGCGGATGCCGCTGGGCAAGGGCTATGACGACATGCTGAAATCGCGCATTGCCGACATGAAGAACATCGGCGG
>JAGRMU010000304.1 GCA_020441165.1 Sedimentitalea sp. | reverse complement strand
GGACTGAAGAGCCGCGATCTGACCGGGTATCGCCCTGTTGTCGTTTCGCAGGTGAACCAGAAGCGTTTCGCCCGGTTCGATATGGCCAATGGCATCGATATTTTCGATAACGCGCCGGACCTTGACGCTTCTTCCCTGACAAGAAGATTGAAGGATTTCGCCGAATAGCGGATTATCCGTGACAATTGTAACTGACATAAGTGGCCGTACCTCAATTCAATGATACTCGAAAAACTGTTGATGCGGGCCACCGCAGCGCGTAATTGCAATACGGGATCAACCTATTAGAATTTAATCACCTTCGGAATTCAACCGGAAGGATTTTCAGACCGATACACCGGTCACGATCTGCCCTGTGTAAACCGCACCATCACCCTGAACACTCTCCGAGTTTTCCTAAAAACTGGAGAAAAATCAACAGTTCTGCGCAGGTCGCGACGCGAATCCGGCCTCGACGTGATGCGGACTACGGAAATCACCTTGGAAACAAAGCGTTTAGTCCCAGCTTGAAGGATTACGCCGCATGGCGCCGGATGATCGCTCCGGTCGGTATCCGCCAGAAGTCACTCGCCCGATGATTGAAGCGTGCGGGTCGAACCTGTCCGAAGGTATTACGCCCATTTCCGAATCACTCCCTTCGATATGGCCGACAGCGCTCTGAGCGACGCAATTTCTACGCCATACGCACGACTCGGCAAATGGCGAAAGGATGATAGCCTAGCGGTCATTGCAAAGTACGTATTCGTGGTTCCGGGGGGAATTGTGGTGTCAGTTGTCGAAATACCGTCTTTCAGGACGGATAATCTGTGTGTCTCCGAAGTGCTGCGGCACACGTTCTCGAACTTGACGAATATTGCCGTCGCCACTCTCGACGACGGGCGCAGCGGTGTGACGGTCGGCACGCTTCCGGCGACGCCGGGTCCGCGCCCCTATTCCGAAATCGTCATGCAGAGGCCATCGCATCCGGGCAAGCCGATCAGCTTCGCGTCGATTCCGCTGACGCAGGGCGATCTCGATCGGCTCGAAGCCTATGCCGGCGAGGACGGGGAGACCGGCAAGTGGAATGCCTTCCTGTGCCGGTTCGAAAGCGGCCGGATCGACCGCATCGCGGTGCGTCTGGCGCCTGATGCCGACGAGGTCCGGCTGCTGGGGTTCCTGTCGCTGATCTGGCCGGTGCTGCGCGACGACTGTCTGCAGGAGATCGCGGACACCCGCACCGGCATCGCCGACGAGGCGATGCTCTGGCTGATCTCCAAGAAGATGGATGTCGCGGTCTTCGTGATGAACGACCGGGGCGAGATGCTGCGCAGCAACGCCGCCGCCAAGATCGTGCTCGATCAGGGCCTGGTGCTCAAGCGCAGCCGCCGCGGCATCGTGTGCAGTGACGACACGCAGACCCGGATGCTGCGCGAGGCCATCGCCAGTTGCGCCGCGGCCGATCCCGGCCATTCGGATGCGGTGATGTTCCTGGCACCGGGCAGCGCCGAGGGCGCGCCTGCGGGGGCGCGGATCCCGGTGGCCCTGTCGCGGTTCTTTCACGAGGGCGCGCCGACGGGCCTGGTCACCATGACCCTGCCCTCGCCGCCCGACTCGCGCAGGGTCGAGATCCTGGCCCGCGAGATGGGACTGACCCAGGCCGAGGCGCGGGTTGCCGCGCTGATGCAGCTGGGCCTGTCGAACCGCGAGGCGGCACGGATCGCCGGGCTGACCGAACAGTCGCTCTGCACCTATGCCAAGCGGGTTCTGAACAAGCTCAACGTCACGTCCCGCGCCGAGGTGGCGCAGATGCTGACCTGGCAGGCACAAGGAGGGCCCGTGGCATGAACCAGATCCACCAGAGCGAGGCATTCGCGCCGAAGGCCGCGAAGACGGACGCGCCGAAGGAATCCGCGTCCGAGTTGCGGCTCACCACGGGCGACGCGCGGGCGCTGCATGCCATGCTGGTCCAGGGAAACGACGCCTTGGCCCGGCGCAAGGACCTGGGCGACATGTACAAGCGCATCGTGGCGACGCTCACCACGCTCGACACCGGCTTGACCGAGCGGCAGGAGGCGCGGGCCGATTCCGACCGGGCGCTGCTCTCGGCGCGGCTGGAAAGCATGGAAACCGCGATCAACTCGGTCGAAGGGGTGTTGCGGATCGAGCTCGAGCCGCTGGTGCGCGCGGCGGTGGACGAGGCAGTCGCAGGCCAGCTTGGCGAGGCCCGGCCCAGGGGCGGCGCACGCGCCGTCGGCCGGCGCGCGATGCAGCTGGCCGTGCTTTGCGGGACGCTCTATGCCGGCGCCGTTTTTTCCGGCGAGATCAAGAATTTCACGAGCGGTGCAAGCGAGACGATTTTCAGCCTCGCAGCCTCGGCGGGCGCGTTTTTGTCCCCGGATGGGGGCATTGGCGCGGCGCCGAATCATGTCGAATGACGAC
>JAGRMU010000303.1 GCA_020441165.1 Sedimentitalea sp. | reverse complement strand
TTGCGCAGGCCAGGCGCCGGGCCGACCAGCGGGTTGCCGTCGGGGGTATAGCAGTTCGGGCCGTTGAAATCGTCCTTGAGCCCGCAATTCTCGGCCGAGGGGATGCGGTGGTTCATCGCCATGTACTGATCCTCGATCCGGTCGAGATCGAGCGGGAAGAGATCGGCGCGGAAGCTGTCCGGTACCCCGTATTCGAAGCGCGCCGGGGCGCCCTTCTCGTAAACGCCGAGGATCCAGCCGCCGCGCTCCTCGCGCACATAGCTCTGGGCGTCGGCATCGCGCACCACCGGGTGCTCGGGATTGCCCTCCTTGCGCCAGGCCACCAGCGCCGGGTCCTGCTCCATCACGATGAACTGGTGCTCGACCGGGATCGCCGGCATCTTGATGCCCAGCATCCGCGCCGTGCGCTGCGCATGGTTGCCCGAGGCGGTGACCACATGCTCGGCGGTGATCACGACCTGCTCGTCCGAGGGCACCAGGTTGCCGCCCTTCTCGACCATCTTGGTGGCGGTCACCTCCCAGGCCTCGCCGGTCCAGCGGAAGGCGTCGGCCTGCCACTTGCGCTCGATCAAAACGCCGCGCTGGCGGGCGCCCTTGGCCATCGCCATGGTGACGTCGGCCGGGTTGATGTAGCCGTCAGTGTGGTGATAGAGCGCGCCCTTCAGATCCTCGGTGCGGATCAGCGGCCAGCGCGCCTTGATCTCGTCCGGCGTCAGGAACACGTAAGGGACGCCGCAGGTCTCGGCGGTGGTGGCGTAGAGCATGAACTCGTCCATGCGCGCCTGCGTCTGCGCCATGCGCAGGTTGCCGACCACGGCGAAGCCCGCGTTCAGCCCGGTCTCGGCCTCCAGCGTCTTGTAGAACTCCACCGAGTACTGGTGGATATGGGTGGTCGCGAAGGACATGTTGAAAAGCGGCAGCAGCCCCGCCGCGTGCCAGGTGCTGCCGCTGGTCAGCTCGTCCCTCTCCAGCAGCATCACGTCGTCCCAGCCGGCGCGGGCCAGATGATAGGCGATCGAGGTGCCAACCGCGCCGCCCCCCACAACCAGTGCCTTGACCTGCGTCTTCATGGCGTCCCTCCCGGCCCGCGTGAGTCTCGTTGCCCCGGTTTATGCCCGAGGCCCGCCCGGCGCGCCAAGTGCATCCGACCCAAATCCGAACAAAACCGACAAGCCGGGGACGTGACCTGCCTTCCGCCTTCCTCTTGCCGAAAATACTCCCGCCGGAGGCCCGAAATCCGCGCCGCAGGCGCGCCGGGCGCGAGTCAGGAGAGGATCTTGCCGGGATTCATGATGTTGTCGGGATCGAGCGCCGCCTTGATTGCCGCCATCACCTTCGTCGCGGGGCCGAGCTCGCGCGCCAGGTAAGGCCGCTTGCCCTGGCCGATGCCGTGCTCGCCAGTGCAGGTGCCGTCCATCGAGATCGCCAGGTCGTTCAGCCAGCCGACGAATTCGTCGGCCTCGGCGATCTCGGAAGCATTCTCCATGTCGATCAGCAGCAGCGTGTGGAAATTGCCGTCGCCGACATGGCCCACGATGGGAGCGAGCAGGCCCATCTCCGCCGCCCTGGCCTGGGTCGCGCCGACGCATTCGGCCAGCCGCGAGATCGGCACGCAGACATCCGTGGAAAGACCCCGCGCCCCGGGTCGCAGCCCCATGCTGGCCCAGTACATGTCGTGCCGCGCCTGCCACAGCCGGCTACGCTCCTCGGTGCTGGTGGTCGCGGCGAAATCGCTGCCGCCGAACTCCTCGGCGATGCTGCCGAAGGTTTCCGACTGCTCGGCCACGCCCGCCTCCGAGCCGTGGAATTCCAGCAGCAGCAGCGGCGTTTCCGGCAGCCCGAGGTGGGAATAGGCGTTGGCGGCCTTCACGCTCAACTCGTCCAGAAGCTCGATCCGCGCCACCGGGATGCCGTACTGGATGGTCATCATCACCGCCTGGCAGGCCGCGTCCACCGTCGGAAACGAACAGCGCGCCGAGGAGATCGCCTCGGGGATGCCCTGCAGGCGCAGGGTCAGCTCGGTGATCAGGCCCAGTGTGCCCTCCGAGCCGACCAGCAGCCGGGTCAGGTCATAGCCGGCCGAGGATTTCCTGGCCCGCTTGCCGGTGCGGATCACCTGCCCGTCCGGCATCACCACCTCGAGGCTCAGCACGTTGTCCTTCATCGTCCCGTAGCGCACCGCGTTGGTGCCCGAGGCGCGGGTCGCGGCCATGCCGCCCAGCGAGGCGTTGGCGCCCGGGTCAATGGGAAAGAACAGGCCCTGATCGCGCAGATGGGTGTTGAGCGCCTCGCGGGTGACGCCGGGCTGGACCACGCAGTCGAGATCGCCGGGATGCACCGCGAGGATCCTGTCCATGCGCATCAGGTCCACCGTCACGCCGCCCGCCGGGGCGTTCACGTGCCCCTCCAGCGAGGTGCCGGTGCCATAGGGGATCACCGGCACCTTGTGGTCGGCGCAGATCCGCATCACCTGCGCCACCTCCTCGGTGCTTTCGGGAAAGACCACCGCGTCGGGGGCCTGATTGGCGATCCAGGTCGTGGTGTGGCCATGCTGCTCGCGGATCGCCTGGCCGGTCTGCAGCCGGTCGCCGAAGCGCTGCTTGAGCACGCCGAGGGCCGTGGCGATGCCCTCCTCGTTGCGCGGCAGGGCGGTTGCCTGAACCATCTCCGTCTCCTTGCATGGGGCCGGGCGCGCCGGCCGAACTCCTCAGTCGCCAAGCGCGATGCCTTCGCGGCGCGGATCGGCCCCGCCCTGCAGTCCCGCCCCGAGGGCGATGGCATGCAGGCCCGAATTCAGATCGCCGATCTTGATCTCGAAGCCGAGCGCCGCCAGCGGGTCCTGCAGGGCCTCGGCCGCGGTGCCGGCCTCCAGATCGAAGGTGCCGAAGCGGTTGACCGCGTTGGGCAGCGCCACCGCCCGCTGCACATCCATCCCCCAGTCGATCCAGGCGATCAGCGCCTTGGCGACATAGCCGATGATCCGGCTGCCGCCCGGCGAGCCGATGGCCAGCACCGGCGCGCCGTCCTTCAGCACGATGGTCGGCGCCATGGACGAGCGCGGCCGCTTGCCCGGCTCCAGCCGGTTGGCGATGGGCACCCCGTCCTCATGGGTGGCGAAGGAGAAATCGGTCAGCTCGTTGTTGAGCAGGAAGCCCCGCACCATCAGGCGCGAGCCGAACCCGTTCTCGATGGTGGTGGTCATCGACAGCACGTTGCCGAAGCGGTCGACGATCGAGACATGCGAGGTCGAGGGCAATTCCAGCGCGATGTCGTCGGCCAGGTTGTGGGAATGGTCGAAGGCGGGCCGGCCCGGCGCCACCTCGGGCAGTGCGTCATCCCCGGCCAGCAGCGCGGCCCGCGCCGCGAGGTAGGACGGATCGACCAGACCGGCGGTGGGCATCGGCACGAAGTCGCTGTCGGCCATGTAGCGGCCGCGGTCGGCGAAGGCGAGGCGCGAGGCATCGCCGATCAGTCGCCAGGCCTCGGCGCTCTGCGGCCCCAGCGCCGCCAGGTCGTAAGGCTCCAGCATCCCCAGGATCTGGCCCAGCGTCAGCGCGCCCGAGGAGGGCGGGCCCATGCCGCAGACCTCGAAGCTGCGGTAGCTCACGCAGACCGGATCGCGCGCGCGCACCTGGTAGATGGCGAGATCGAGCTGCGAGAGCAGCCCGGGATTGCCCGGCGCACTCCCCACGGCGCGCACGATGTCGGCCGAGACCGGGCCGGTGTAGAAGCCTGCCGCGCCCTCTTTCGCCAGCAGCCGCAGGGTCGCGGCATAGTCGGGATTGCGCAAGCTGGCACCGGCCTGCAGCGGCGCACCATCGGGCAGGAAATAGGCGGCGGTCTCGGGGAAACGCGCCAGGCGTTCGGCATCCTCGGCGATCAGCCCGGCGAGGCGCGGCGAGACCGCGAAGCCGTCCTCGGCCAAGCGGATCGCATCGTCGAAGAGCGAGGGCCAGGGCGCGCGGCCCCAGCGCCGATGCGCCTCGGCCAGCAGCGCAGGCGTGCCGGGCGTGCCGACCGAGCGCCCGCCGACCACCGCGTCGAAGAACGCCAGCGGTTCGCCCTGCGCGTCCTGGAAGAGCCGCGGTGTTGCCGCCAGCGGCGCGGTCTCGCGCCCGTCGAGCGTGGTCATCTCGCCGCTGGTACCGTCATGCCAGACCAGGAAGGCGCCGCCGCCCAGGCCCGAGGATTGCGGCTCGACCAGACCCAGCACCGTCTGCACCGCGACCATCGCGTCGGCGGCGCTGCCCCCGGCGGCCAGCACCCTGGCCCCGGCCTCGACCGCGAGCGGGTGGGCCGCCGCGACCATCCAGGTCTCGGCCTCGACCGGACGGCCTGCCGCCTTCGCCTCGAGCGCCGCGGCAACCGCCGGCGAGGATGCGGCGAGACCGAGCTCGGTCCCGGTTTCCGGAGCGACCGCGTCGGCCGCCTGCTGGGCGGCGACCGGTCCCGCCAGGGCCATCGCGCAGAGCGTCAGCAAGATCCGCATCGTCGTCTCCTCCCTGTCCGGCCCCTCCCCGGGGCCCCTGCCCGGCTAGAGCATCGCCGGCACCACCAGGTCCGGCGGCCGGTGGCCATCCTCGAAGGTCTTGATGTTGATGATCACCTTCTCGCCCATCTCGATCCGCCCCTCGAGCGTCGCCGAGCCCATGTGCGGCAACAGCACCACGTTGGGCAGCTCGCGCAGACGCGGATCGACATCGGCCCCGTGCTCGTAGACGTCCAGCCCCGCCCCGGCGATCTCGCCGTTGCGCAGCATCCGGGTCAGCGCGCTTTCGTCGATCACCTCGCCGCGCGAGGTGTTGACGATCACCGCCGACGGCTTGAGCAGCTTCAGCCGCCGTGCGTTCATCAGGTGGAAGGTGGAGGGCGTCGAGGGGCAGTTGACCGAGATCACGTCCATCCGCGCCACCATCTGGTCGAGACTGTCCCAGTAGGTCGCATCGAACCGATCCTCGATCTCGGGGCGCAGCCGCTTGCGGTTGTGGTAATGCACCTGCATCCCGAAGGCGACCGCGCGCCGGGCCACCGCCTGGCCGATCCGGCCCATGCCGAGAATGCCCAGGCGCCGCCCGCCGATCCGACCGCCGAGCAGCGCGGTGGGCGACCAGCCGGTCCACTCGCCCTTCTGCATCAGCGCCAGACCCTCGGGGATGCGCCGGGTCACCGCCAGCAGCAGCGCCATGGTCATGTCGGCGGTGTCGTCGGTCAGCACGCCCGGCGTGTTGCTGACCAGCACCCCGCGCTGGCGCGCGGTGGCGACGTCGATGTGATCGACCCCGGCGCCGTAATTGGCGATCAGCTTGAGCCGCTCGCCGGCCTGGGCCAGCAGCCCCGCGTCGATCGTGTCCGAGAGGCTGGGCACCAGCACGTCCGCCTCGGCCACGGCCTCTGCCAGTTCCGCCCGGGTCATCGGCGCGTCGCTGTCCCGCAGGCGGACCTTGAACAGCTCCCTGAGCCGGATTTCCACCTCGTCCGGCAACCGTCGCGTCACGACAACACTCAGTCGGTCTCTTGGCACGTCTGCTCTCCCACCGCTTTTCAAATCAACCTGCGCCATGGCATGGTGGCGCAGGAACAGGCGGGGCACAAGAACCCCGGAGCGGAAATTCACGTGGGCCTCGCGAGCGGCGGGCGAACGGGCGATCTGGCAGGCATGAAGTGACGCAACAGCTGAGGATGGGACGCCGGGTCTTCGCGGCGGCGGTGGCACTGTCGCTGATCGCCGGGGCGCTGCCGGCGGCCGAGGAAAAACGCGGCTCGGTGACCAACCTGCCGCTGCCGCGCTATGTCTCGCTGAAGACCGGCGAGGGCAACGTGCGGCGCGGCCCGTCGCTGACCCACCGCATCGACTGGGTGTTCACCCGGCGCGACATGCCGCTGCAGATCACCGCCGAGCACGGCCACTGGCGCCGGGTCCAGGACCGCGACGGCGCCGGGGGCTGGGTGCATTACGCGCTGCTGTCGGGGGCGCGCACGGTGCTGGTCGAGAAGGACATGATGCCGGTGCGCGCCCAACCCGACCCGCAGGCCCCGATCAACGCCGCCTTCGAGCTGGGCGTGGTGGCACGGCTGGGCGCCTGCACGCTCGACTGGTGCTGGATCAGCTCTGGCGGCTATCGCGGTTGGGCCCCGAAGAGCGACCTGTGGGGCGTCGCCCCGGACGAGCTGCGCGACTGAGGCGCGGCGGCCGTCGGGGCGCCGGAGGCTTTTTTCCGGGGCGCTCCGTGTCGATAGTGCCCGGTCCGAGGGGTCGATCATGATCCCGTTTGGCGTCTTGCGCGTAGCGGAGAATCCGTGTTTCGCCCCGCGCATGACTCGCGCTAGGGTGCGGCGTCCCGACCCGCGACGATCCCCGAAGGAGCATCCCATGAAAGCCATCGCCTATCGCGCCTTCGGCCCCGCCCGCGACGTGCTGCGCCTCGTCGAGATGGACAGCGCACCGCCGGGCCCCGGAGAGGTCGTCGTCGATCTGTCCCTGTCGGGCGTGAACCCATCGGACGTCAAGGCCCGCGCCGGGGCCCGCGCCGGCGTGACCGAGCTGCCCTTCCCGGAGATCGTTCCGCACAGCGACGGGGCAGGGGTGATCTCGGCCGTCGGCGCCGGCGTTCCGGGCGAGCGCATCGGCGAGCGGGTCTGGATCTGGAACGGCCAGTGGCGCCGCCCCTTCGGCACCGCCGCGCAGCAGATCACCCTGCCGGCGGATCAGGCCGCGGCGCTGCCCGAGGGGATCTCGATGGAGACCGGCGCCTGTCTCGGGATTCCGGGCATGACCGCCGCCCATTGCGTCTTTGCCGCCGGCGATGTCGCGGGTCGCACGGTGCTGGTCCAGGGCGGCGCCGGCACGGTCGGATTCCTGGCGGTGCAGCTGGCCAGATGGGGCGGCGCGCGGGTCATCGCCACCGCCCGTGGCGCGGGGATCGACCGGGTGCGCACCGCCGGCGCCGACGCGGTGCTGGACTATGCCGCCCCCGATCTCGCGGCGCGGATCCTCGCGGCCAACGACGGCGCGCCGGTAGACCGGATCGTCGAGGTGGAATTCGGGCTGAACGCCGCCACCGATGCCGAGGTCATCGCCGAGAACGGCCGGATCTGCGCCTACGGCTCGGCCCGCGACATGACCCCCGCCCTGCCCTTCTATCCGCTGATGTTCAAGGCGGTGACGCTGGAACTGGCGCTGGTCTACATCCTCACCCCCGCCCAGCGACTCGCCGCGCAGATGCGCCTGGCCGATGCCCTCGTGGCCGGGGCGCTGAGTTGCCCCGTCGACGCGGTTTTCGATCTGCCCGATTGCGCCGCCGCCCACGAGGCGGTCGAGGCCGGCGGGCGCAGCGGCGCGGTGCTGCTGCGCACCGCCTGACCCCGGCGGCGGTTTGCAGCGGCATCGTCGCGGGCTATGCTTTTCCGCGCCCCCGACCGAGGACCTGCCATGCGCGCCCTGCTGCTCTGCCTGATCCTGCTGATCCCGACCGCGCCTTTGGCCCAGGACGCGGATCAACCCACCGGCACCATCTCGGTCGAGGAAAGCGGCGCCCAGGATGCCGCCATCGCCGGGCGGATCCGCGACATCCTCGCCGAGCTGGAGGGCTACGGGAAGGTCTCGGTCACGGTGCGCTCGGGCATTGTCACCCTGCAAGGCACCACCCCGGACAGCGACAGCGCCCGGCGCCTGACGCCGCTCGTCGCCCGCGTCGAGGGGGTGGTGGCGGTCGAGAACGAGGTCGCCGGCACCACCGACGTGGTCGAACGCCTCAACCCCACCCTGACCCGGTTCCAGAAGCGCCTGTCCGATTTCATCACCTTCCTGCCGATCCTGCTGGTCGCCGCCGCCGCCTTCGCCGCGATCGTCGCCCTCGGGGTGCTGCTCGCCCGGCTGCGGCGGCCCTGGGACCGGCTGGCGCCCAACGCCTTCATCGCCGACATCTACCGGCAGTTCCTGCGCCTCGCATTCGTGGTGGCGGCGCTGGTGGTGGCGCTCGACATCCTCGGCGCCACGGCGCTGCTCTCGACGGTGCTGGGCGCCGCCGGCATCGTCGGCCTCGCCATCGGCTTCGCGGTGCGCGACACGGTCGAGAACTTCATCGCCTCGATCCTGCTCTCGGTGCGCCAACCCTTCCGCCCCAACGATCTGGTCGAGATCGAGGGCGATATCGGACGGGTGATCCGCCTGACCAGCCGCGCCACCATCCTGCTCAGCCAGGACGGCAACCATATCCGCATCCCCAATGCCACGGTCTTCAAGGCCCGGATCGTCAACTACACGCGCAACGACGAGCGGCGCTTCGTCTTCGACCTCGCGGTGGCCGCCGGCAGCGACCTGTCCCTGGCCCGCCAGGTGGCGACCGACACGCTTTGCGATCTGCCCTTCGTGCTGACCAGCCCCAGTCCGGAGATCTGGGTCGAGAGCGCCGGCGACGGCGCGGTGACGTTGCGCCTGACGGGATGGATCGCGCAGAGCCGAAGCTCGATCCAGCAGGCGCGCGGCGAGGCCATCCGCCTGACCATGCTGGCCCTCGAGAGTGCCGGCATCGCGCTCTCGGAGCCCTCGCTGCTAGTGACGCGGCCGGAGGCGGATGCGCCGCCGAGCGCCACCTCAGCGCCCCCGGCCCCGCCAGCCGCTGCCGCGATGCGGGCCGGTGACGTGACCGCAACCGCCGAGGCCGAGCTGGAACGCATCGTCGAGGACGAACGCCGGAGCCTGCCACAGGACGATCTGCTCGACCGCAAGGCGCCGAACGAATAGCCCCGCGAAATCCCAAATCGGGTCTTGCACCACCGCCCCGCGCGCCTTAATTAGCGCCTCACCGTTGGGGTGTAGCCAAGTGGTAAGGCAGCGGTTTTTGGTACCGTGTACCGTAGGTTCGAATCCTACCACCCCAGCCAATGGCCCACGAAAACCTCATACTTTCCAATGGGATAGCCGTTGATCAAGCGGCCATCCTCCCGTCTGCACGTCGCGGTGCTTCACAAACTGCTTCACATCGGCCGGGGTGCAGGCCGCGCGTCGCAGGTAGAAGATGGGGGCTTCATCTGGTGCGCAGAAACCAGATGTTCCATTTTCGTCGCCGCTGGCCCGCCGAGCTGAGAACTTTCGGCGCTCCTGAATTTCTGTCGATCTCGCTGCGCACCAATCTTCTCCGCGAAGCGGTGAAACGGTCTGCCGACCTGCTCACCGCCCTCGAGGCAGGAGAGATCGACGTGCTCAAGGAACTTCAGGACAACCCGGTGGCCGAGACGCGGGTCAGATCGATGTTGCAGGAGATCGTGCGGCGAAGCGTCGCCAGCATGATCGCGCGACAGGAATGCGACGCGCCGGACGCTCACCCTGATGCGTATCTCGATCGGATCACCTCGGAGACCCGCCGGATCCAGGAGGCTCAGCGTGCAAGAGACTGGACCGTCGCCACCGGTCTTGCCGGTGACGTCGCGAAGCGGAACGGGATAGCAGTCTCCGAGGTGGAGGCACCCGCGGTGGCCCGACAGGTGCTTGCGGTGATGCGGCAGCTGAACGAGCTGAGCGCGCGCGTCGAGCGCGACTTCGATGACCCGCTGCACGCCGGACGGGAGATGCTTCTCAATCATGGGCTCTCGCCGACCCGCGACGCGCTGAAGCCGCCGACGCCCTTGTCGGAAGCCATCGAAAAGGCGTGCCAAGAGGCGCCGCCGGATGTCGAGACCAAGATCCGGGTGGTGGGCAAGCTCGCCCTCGTGCATTTCGGTGACATCCCGGTATCGTCGCTGGTCCTCGAGCAATCGTTCGACTTCCTGCGCATGATCTGGATGCTGCCGAAGGGCTGGGGCAAATCGCATGGACGCAACCGCCATGGGCAACCCGGGCGCGACCTCTGTCCTCTGGACGAAATCCGCGAGGCCGATCGACGGGACGCCCAGCTCATCGCCCGGATCACGAGTCTCGACCGCTTGTCGGTGCCGGACTAGAGCATCGGCCTTGAAATCTGAATCGATGGGATTCCCACGATGCGGATTTTGTGATTCACCATATTTGGAGGTGGTTCATGGGAAAATCGCTATCACTGGATATTCGGGAGCGTGTCGTCGCTCTGGTTGATGAGGGGCTCTCCTGCCATGAGGCGGCGCGTAGGCTCAGGATTTCGGCGGCGAGCGCGGTTCGGATCATGCAGCGCAAAAGACGAACGGGTGGTGTGAAAACCGCGCCTCAGGGCCGCCCTCGGCGCAGCAAGCTCGACAGGGTATCAAATTGGCTCAAGTCGCGGGTGGACGGCGAACCAGACATTACGATGCCTGAGCTGGCTGAAGCGCTGAAGCTGGAACACGATCTCACCGCCACACCGGCGATGTTGTCGCGTCATCTGATCCATCGCCTCGGGTACACATATAAAAAAATCCCTGATCGCGACGGAGCGGCTGCGCAAGCGGGTCCGCGCCGCCAGGTACGAGTGGCAGCACCGCCGGATGCCGAGGATGCGCCTTGAGCCGCACCGGCTGGTCTTTATTGATGAAACAGCTGTCACGACCAAGATGTCACGGCTTCGGGGCCGATCCGCCCGAGGGACCCGGCTCGAAGCAGACTGAACCGCCCCGGGTTTACC